>DATFKM010000001.1:0-7914 GCA_035268645.1 Paracoccaceae bacterium
CATAGGCGGCGGCGAGCGCCGAGACCGCCTCCGCCGCCTCGCCGTATGTCCACTCCGCCCCGGCCTCGAGATACCCCCGCCCGGCCCTCGCCGGCGCTGAGAGGAACGGCTTCTCCGGATGCGCCGCCGCCGTCGCCCGGAACGCCTCGAAGATCGTCTCCATCACACCCGCTCGATCAGCATCGCCATGCCCTGCCCCGCGCCGAGGCACATCGACAGCACCGCGCGCCGCCCGCCGGTGTCCTCCAGATGCTGCATCGCCGTGATCGCCATGCGCACCCCGGTCACCCCCGGCGGATGCCCGACGCTGATGCCCCCGCCATAGGCGTTGTGCAGCTCCCGCGGGATGCCGAGATGCCGCTCCGCGTGCAGGTTCACCACCGCGAAGGCCTCGTTGATCTCGAAATAGTCCACGTCCGAGATCGCGAGGCCCGTCCGCTCCAGCAGCTTTCGGATCGCCGGCACCGGCCCGTGCCCCATGATCCGCGGCGGCACGCCGACCACGGTCCAGTCCACGATCCGCGCCCGCGGCGCGACCCCCTCGGCCTCGAGCGCGTCCCGGTCCCCGACCAGCACGAAGCCCGCCGCGTCGTTGACGGTGGAGGCGTTGCCCGCCGTCACCTTCCCGCCCTCGCGGAACGCCGGCTTCAGCCGCGACAGCTTCTCCAGCGTCGCGTCCGCCCGCGGGCACTCGTCCGCCTCGACCGTGACCGAGCCCTTGCGCCCGGCCACCTCCACCGGCGCGATCTGCCGGGCGAGGAACCCCGACTCCCGCGCCGCCAGCGCCCGCGCCTGGCTCATGGCGCCCCACGCGTCCATCGCCTCGCGGGTGTACTGGCAGTCCTCGGCGAGGTTCTCGGCCGTCTCGCCCATGTATTCCTGGCTGAACGGGCAGCGATACGCCCAGTCCAGCATGTCCTCCAGCACCTGCGGCCCGCGCTGGGCGCCCCAACGCACCGTCGTCGTGGCGAAGGGCGCGCGCGAATAGCTCTCCGCCCCGCCCGCCAGCGCGATCCGCGAATGGCCCGAGCGCACTTGGCTGTCCGCGCTCAGCATCGCCTGCAAGCCGCTCGCGCAGGCCCTGACGACGTGCAGCGCCCCGGCCTCTTCGGGAATGCCGGACTTCACGCCCACGACCCGCGCCGCGAACAGCGAATCCCGGTCGCTCGGGACGGTGGTGGTGAACACCATGTGGTCCACCGCCTCCGCGCGCATCCCGGCGCGGGAGAGGCACGCCGCCGCCGTCCGCCCGGCGAGGTCCGTCATCTCCACGTCCTTCAGCCCGCCGCCGAACGCGCCGAGAGGCGAGCGCACGCCCCCCGCGATCACCGTCTCCGCCATCGCCTCACCCGAGCCGCACGGGCAGCCGCGACGGGCCCCGCATGATGATCGTCCGGTGCCAGTCCGGCTCGCCCGCCGGCCGCGCGTCGGGGAAGCGCGCCACCAGCCGCGTGAAGGCGACCTCGCCCTCCAGCCGCGCCAGCATCGCGCCCATGCAGAAATGCGTCCCGTAGCCGAAGGTGACGTGTCGGTTCGGCTTGCGCCCCACGTCGAAGTCCTGCGGCCGGTCGAACACCTCCGGATCCATGTTCGCCGCGTTCAGCATCGCGAACACCCGGTCGCCCGCCTCCAGCCGCTTGCCGTGGACCTCGTGCGCCTCGCCCACGAGCCGCGCCATCGCCCCCGAGGGGCCGTCGAGCCGCAGGCACTCCTCGACGGCCAAGGGCGCGATCCCCGGCTCCCCGCGCAGCCGCTGCGCCTGCTCGGGGTGGCGCATGAACTTCAGGAAGCCGGTCGAGAGCAGGTTGGTCGTCGTCTCGTGCCCGCCGAACAGCACCAGCATGCAGGCCGCGACCATCTCGTCCTCGGAGAGAGCGTCGTCCGCGTCCCGCGCCGCGATGAACTTGGAGATCAGGTCGTCCCGCGGCTCCGTCCGCCGCTCCGCGATCAGCCCGCGGAACAGCGCCGCCATCTCGTGCGCGCCGTGGCTCGCCTTGGCGTACTTGTCCGGCGCCCCGCGGGCCGAGCCGATGAAGAGCTGCATCTCGTCGGACCATGCCTTCATCGCCGCCATCCGCGCCCGCGGCACGCCGAGCAGATCCATGATGACGTAGGCCGGCAGCGGCATCGCGAACTCCGCGACGAAGTCGACATCCCCGCCGAGATCGGCCATCCGCCCGATCAGCTCGTCCGCGATCGCCTCGACGTTCGGCCTGAGCCCCTCCACCGCCGTCAGGGTGAAGGCCCGGCCCATCAGCTTTCGCAACCGCGTATGCTCCGGCGGATCACGGAACACGAGCCAGAGCGTGAGATACCGCACGACCTCCGAGAGCACGTCGCGCTCGAGCTTCGGCAGACCCTCGTAGAAGGGACGGATGCGGTCGACGCTCATCTCCGGCGCGTCGAGCGCCCGACGCACGTCCTCCCACCGGGTCAGGATCCAGGCCTTGAGCTGCGGCGAAAAATGAGCCGGATCATCCCGCTGCAGCGCCAACAGCGCCGGATAGGGATCGCGGATCACCGCCGGAGCCGCCGGATCGTAGACCGGCGCGACCGTGCTCTCGGCCATCTCGTCCTCCTCCCGCGTCGCCCGGTCGATCCAGCATCGGGACCGCCAAACAATCGTTTGGTAGACCCTCGCCCGGAAACCCGTATCGTGTCCACACCGAATCCGACGGCGGACAGGGAGGGCGCCCCGGATGGACCAGACGCCCGACGACGCGGCGAAGACCGCGCAGGGCTCGGATACCGAGGGGGCGGAGACCCCGACCGAGCCGCCCGCGCGCGCGCCGCGCCAGGACAGCCGCCGCGAGGCCGTGCTCGACGCGGCGTCGGAGCTGTTCGCCGTCAAGGGCTTCGACGGCGTCTCGATGCGCGACATCGCGCGGCGGGCCGGCATGCTCTCGGGCTCGCTCTACTACCACTTCCCCTCGAAGGACGACCTCTTCGCGGAGGTTCACCTCGCCGCCGTCGCCCGCGTCACCGCCCGCCTGGACGCCGCGCTGGCCGCGGCGCCCGAGGAGCCTTGGGCGAGACTCGAGGCAGCGCTTCTCGCTCATCTCGACGGGCTTCTGGACCGCGCCGATGCCGTCGCCGTCCTCTCGCCCCACTTCCCGACCGAGCGCGACGACCTCGCGCGACGCCTCGCCGCGCAGCGCGACGCCTACGAGGAGCGAATCCGCGCCCTCCTCGCGGACTGCGGCCCGCGCCCCGATCTCGACCCCGGGCTTCTGCGGCTGTTCCTACTCGGCGCGCTGAACTGGACGCCGGTCTGGTGGCGCCCGGGCGGAGCGGCCGACCTGGCCGAGGTCGCCCGCGCGCTGACCGATCTGATGCGCCGCGGAGCCGCGCCCGTCTGACCCGCGAGACGGTGACGAACCTGAGACCGGAGCGCCCGGAACCGGGCGCGCGCCGGGCCGGACGATGCGCCCCTCCCCGCCCTTGACGCGCCCGGACCGGAACCATAAAGCTCGCGGCCTGCCGGCGACGTGGCGGAGTGGTTACGCAGCGGATTGCAAATCCGTGTACACCGGTTCGATTCCGGTCGTCGCCTCCAACACCCCGCCGATCCGTCAGGCTTCTGCGACCGCGCCGCCGGGCCGGCGCGGGACCTGCCGTCGGCGCCGGGCCGAGCCGGAAACCGCCCTTTGTTCCGCGATCCGACGCGTTCGAGCGCCGCCGAACCGGGGCGCCTTCCGCCGGCGACGGCCGCCTCTTCGTCACGTCGGTCCGGCCAACGCGGAACAGCCCTTGCGTGTCGCAAGGGCGGGCTCGGCGACCGTCGCCTCCTTCGCGGCCTGCCGAAGACGCGGCGAACGCAGATCGCACGTGCTTTCGCGATCCGACCTCGAGGGCCGGCTTCGCAAGCCGGGCGGGGGGCGAGCCGTACGCTGCGGCGCCCTCGCGGGCCGATGAGAGCCTGTCGCGCGAAACCGCGTTGCGGCGACGCTCTCGGGAGATCGCGGGGAGAAACCCGCCCGAGCCGCGTCCGGCCTCGCGCGCACCATGGCCTCGGACGCGCTCGAACCTCCCGTCCTCGAGCTCGGGGCAAGGACATGCACACCGCCGACGGCGACTTCGCCGCGGCATGAGATGCGACGGGCCGTCCACGAGCCGCGAGGGCCGCCGGAGCGTCACGGATCACATCCATCGATCCGCGGCAGACCCGGCGCCTCGAACCGCGGGCGCCACGGCAAAAGGGAACCGGGACCGTGGGGCCCGCGTTGACCTTTGCGAAGCGATATCGCTCCACATCACGAGTCGCTCGAAAGGCGGGAGCCGAAGCATGAAGAACATGACCGAACGTGAACGCGAGGACCTCGAAGAGGGCCAGCGCCGAAAGCCGCAGGCGGAACGCGTCGGCCTGTGGCGGATCCTGCTCAACTCGCTGCTGGTGGCCGTCGTGCTGCTCGGCATCGCCGCGCTGATCTTCGGCTGAACCGACCGCCCGCCGGCGTGAAGGAGAAGACATCATGACCGAACGAAAGGAGATGACGCCGAAGGAGGCGCGCCGTCCCCCGCGGCGGTGGCTCGCCTATCTCGCCATCGGCGTTTCGATGCTGATGGCGGTCGGCCTCGCCCTGATCGTGCCGATCGCGGAGGCCGATGCCAACGCCTTCCGCTGGCCGGCGCTGCTGCCGCTCGGCATGGCCGCCATGCTGGGAGGCGGGCTCGCCTGGCTCGTGCTGACCATCATCAGCAGGCGACGGCGGCGCTGACCGGCTCCGGATCGGACGGCGCCGAGCGGCGCCCATCCGAGCCGGTCCCGGCCGGACCCCGACACCGGCCGAGGGTTCCGCATTCGTTCCGGCGACGCTGAAGACGTCGCCGACGCCGACGGGCGCTCCGAAGGTGCGCCCGTCGGCTTGGACGGACGAGGCGCCGCCGGCTCAGTCGTCGGTCACTTCCCCACCGAATCCGGGTCGCTTGAACTGATTTCGCTCGACGTCGTCATAATCGAAGGCGACGCGCTTCTCGAGTTCGCGCGGCGTGACGTTGATCTCGACCCGGCCCGACCTGTCGATGTCCACGTCCTCGGCCCGGAACGCCACGAGTTTTTCGGCGAGGCCGAGCACGCCGCCCACCTCCAGCACCACGCCCACCACGAGGCCGGCGTCGTCCATCAGGAGGTCGTGCACCTCTCCGAGCGGATCGTCGGTGCGATCCACCGCCGTTCCGCCGATCAGGTCCGCGGCGCTGAGGCCGACGTCGCTCCAGGCCAGCGGGTCGGGAGCGTCCGGAAACGCGGGAAGCGCCGAGTCCTGGGCGGCCGCGCCGCCGACCGCGAGCGCCGCGGCCGCCGAGATCGCCGCCGCACGGACCGTCGTCATGCGTCGCATTTCGTTCTCCTTCATCCGGGTCGCCACGGCGCGACCAACGCGGGCGGCCTCGGGCGGTTCCGCTCAGCCCAGCCACACCTGGACGGCCGCCGCGCCGAGCCAGATCGCCAGGACCGCCGCGCTCTCGAAGCCGATGCCGCCGAGGCCCCGTCGTTCGCGCACGATCAGTCCGAGCAGCAGCACCGCGGTCGAGACAAGCGCGACGGCGAGCCAGAAAAGGTCGCTCCGCTCGATCGCGTGGTGCAGCGAGCCTTCGCGATACGCGACGTCGGAGAAGGTCAGGAACAGCACGTCGAAGGTGTTGCCGCCGATGATCCCGCCGACCGCGAGCTGGACCGCCCCGCGCCGCACCGCCGCGAGGGTCGTCACGAGTTCCGGCAGCGAAGTGGAGACCGCGGTCATCAGCGCCCCGACCGCCGTCGCCGAGAGGCCCGTGATCTCCGAAATGCGGGCGCCCGTGCGCGAGATCGTCCAGCCGGCGGCGCCGAGGACCGCCGCCAGCGCGACGAAGCGCAGGAACATCGCGGGAAGCGACCGACGTCCGGTATCGCTTTCGGGCACGTCCTCGCGGGTCTCCGGCGTGCCGACGGGCCGCCACATGGGCCGCTCCCGCGCCCGCGCCCCGGCCTGGGCGCCCAGGAACCAGATCACCGGCAGCGCCAGCGACACCGGGTGCACCCCGAGGACCGTGACGTCCGGGCCGGTGGCGGCCGCAAGCGGCAGACCGAGCAACAGGCTGAGCAGAGCGGCCTGCAGTATGTTCGCGAGTTCGGCCGAGGCGTGCTCGAGATTGGCCCGGCGATAGACGAGATCCGCGATCGCGAGGAAGGCCGTCTGCGCCGCGATCCCGCCGATCGCGTTGGCGTAGGCGAGCGAGGCGAGCCCCTCGAACGCCGCCGACACCGAGACCACGGTCCCCGCGAGCGACGTGGCGATGCCGAGCAGAAGCGCGCCCGTCATGGCCTCGCCGAGGCCCGTCTCGTCCGCCAGCCGGTCGGCCAGGCGGGTGATGCGCGTGCCCGCCACCGCCACGACGAGCGTCGCCGCGGCGAACACGGCGAGGAGCGCCGGCAGTCCGATCGACCCGAAATCCATGTCCTCCGAAGCTCCCCCGCCCTGACGACGGTCGAGCAACGGCGCCGTCGCGTCGCCGTTCCGCCGGCTCCGGAACCCCGGGCCCGGAGCGGCCGTTGCTGCAGGGGCGCCGATCCGGAGAGGAGCACGCGATGGACTTCACGATCGCCGTCGACGTCGCCGTTCCGGACGCGGTGGCCGGACTCTGGAACGTCGCCGTCACGCCCGCCGACGCGGCCACGCGCCTCTTCGCGGCGCTTTTGGGCGGGTTCCTGATCGGGCTCGACCGCGAATGGCGCGACAAGCCCGCGGGTCTCAGGACGCACATGCTGGTGTCGCTCGCCGCCGCGCTGTTCACGTTGGTCGCGTTCGACATCCACGGAGACGTCGCCGGCGCCGAACCCGGCAACGCCGTCTCCGACCCGCTGCGCCTGATCGAGGCGATCACGGCGGGCGTCGCGTTCCTCGCGGCGGGCAACATCATCCGCCGAGGCAGCGGCGTCGAGGGCCTGACCACGGGCGCGGGACTTTGGCTCGCCGGCGCGGTGGGCCTCTCCTGCGGGCGGGGGCATTTCGGAATCGCCGCGCTCGCGGTGCTCCTCGCGGTCATCGTCCTCTCGCTCCTGCGCATCGTCACGCGCGGCGTCGAGCGGATTCGGGACGAAGATGATTCGCCGTCGTGAAACGTCACGTTTGAAATATCTTTTATGCTTATCACACAAGGGCTTAAGTGTCGTGCAACAATTCGTATCATCGGAAACGGATGCCAACAGGAAAGGGTGTGAGCGATGGCAGTCAAGAATTCAATTCCGCGCCGGCATGTTGACTTTACGTTGGCCCGATCCGAACTTTGTTACATGGAACATAGCACGGACGCTTCGCCAGAACCAGAATCTGCAGAAACTGTTCATAGTGACATGACCCAGCTGGAAGAAGAGCGCCCACATCTTCGCCGCTACGCCCTGAGCCTCGCGCGCGACGCCGACGATGCCGAGGATCTGGTGCAGGACTGCCTGCTGAGGGCCCTCGACAAGGCCGACAGCTTCAAGGAAGGCACGCACCTGCGGCGATGGCTGTTCACGATCCTGCGGAACCTTCACATCGACCGTCGGCGCCGCCAGAGCCGACGGGGCATGGACCTTCCGCTCAACGACTGGGAGCCGGCGCTGAGCCGGCCCGCGTCGCAGGAGGATCGCATCGAGCTCAACGACGTCCTCGCCCGGTTCGAGACGCTGCGCGAGTGCGACCGCGAGATCCTGCGTCTGAGCGTGTTCGAGGGGATGCCGCACGACGCCATCGCCGAGCGGATGAACGTCGCCGTGGGCACCGTGAAGAGCCGGCTGTCCCGGGCGCGGGCCGCGCTGGAACGGTGAAGCGGCGGACGGCCGCGTCAGGCTGAACGGCGACGGAGCGCCGCGCTCCGCCGCCGGCGCGTCGTCGCGGCGGCGGCTCGGAGACGAGGCCGTCAGACGGCCTTGCCGAACCGCTCGCCCTTCAGGCG
>DATFKM010000002.1:0-7899 GCA_035268645.1 Paracoccaceae bacterium
CCGGCCATCCGGCCCTGACTGCGAGGACGACCATGAACGCTCCCACCGACTTCAACGACCGTATGCTCTCGCTCGGGCTCGCCCGCGTCTCCGAGGCGGCCGCTCTCGCCTCGGCCCGGCTGATCGGCCACGGAGACGAGAAGGCCGCCGACCAGGCCGCCGTGAACGCGATGCGCGACCAGCTCAACAAGCTCGACATCCAGGGCGTCGTGGTGATCGGCGAGGGTGAGCGCGACGAGGCGCCGATGCTCTATATCGGCGAGGAGGTGGGCACCGGCTCCGGCCCCGCCGTCGACATCGCGCTCGACCCGCTGGAGGGCACGACGCTGACGGCGAAGGACATGCCGAACGCGCTGGCGGTGATCGCGATCGGGCCGCGCGGCTCGATGCTGCACGCGCCGGACGTCTACATGGACAAGCTGGCGATCGGGCCGGGCTATCCCGAGGGGGTGGTGAGCCTCGACATGGGTCCGGCGGAGCGGGTCTACGCGCTGGCGAGAGCCAAGGGCTGCGCGGCGTCGGACATCACCTGCTGCATCCTGGAGCGGCCGAGGCACGAGGAGATGGTGCGCGAGGTCCGCTCCACCGGCGCCGGGATCCGGCTGATCACGGACGGCGACGTCGCCGGCGTGATCCACTGCGCCGAGGCGGAGACCACGGGCATCGACATGTACATGGGCTCCGGCGGGGCGCCGGAGGGCGTGCTGGCGGCGGCGGCGCTGCGCTGCATGGGCGGGCAGATCTTCGGGCGGCTGATGTTTCGCAACGGCGACGAGAAGGGCCGCGCGGCGCGTGCGGGGATCGAGGATCTCGACCGGGTGTATTCGCTGCGCGACATGGTGACGGACGACGTGATCTTCGCGGCCACGGGCGTCACCGACGGCTCGATCCTGCGCGGCGCGAGGCGCGACGGCGAGTGGATGGAGACGGAGACGATCCTGATGCGCTCGCGCACGGGGAGCGTGCGGCGGATCACGTACCGGCAGCGCAACCAGTGAGGCGTGGCCGGCTTCAGCCGAGGCCGGTGCGGAGGGGCGCGGGCAGGGCCTCGGGCGTCGCCCCCGCGAGGCGGGCGGCGGCCTGCACGGCGACCAGGTAGCCGTAGGCGCCGAGGCCGCAGATCACCGCCGACGCGGCGTGGGAGAGGATCGAGTGCCGGTGGTGCTCGTCCCGCGCGTGGATGTTCGAGAGGTGCAGCTCGATCACCGGGGCGGGGAAGATCTTCAGCGCGTCGAGGATCGGGACCGAGGTGAAGGAGAGCCCCGCCGGGTTGATGACCAGCGCGTCGCGGTCCTTGCGGGCGGCCTGGATGCGGTCGACCAGCTCGCCCTCGTGGTTGGACTGCGCGAAGTCGAGGCCGACGCCGAGCGTCTCGCCCAGCGCGCGGCAGGCGGCCTCGATGTCGGCGAGGGTGGTGCGGCCGTAGATCTCCGGCTCCCGCTCGCCGAGCAGATTCAGGTTCGGGCCGTTGAGGACGAGGATGCCGGGCATGGCGGGCTCCGGTGCGGGGGGCGATGGCGCGGGCGGGCGCGAACAGTTACTCATGCCCGGCAGGACGCGACAAGCCGGCCCCGCCGCGGGCGGGGCGGAGAGGAGGACACGCCATGACCACCGACCCCATCGTCATCGCCGGCGCCGCGCGCACGCCCATGGGCGGATTCCAGGGGGAGCTCGCCGGGGCGAGCTGCGCCGAGCTCGGCGGCGTCGCGATCAAGGCGGCGCTGGAGCGGGCGGGCGCGAAGGCGGAGGAGGTCTCGGAGCTCTTGATGGGCTGCGTGCTGCCGGCCGGGCAGGGCCAGGCGCCGGCGCGGCAGGCCGGGTTCCTCGGCGGGCTGCCGGAGAGCGTGCCCGCCAGCACGCTCAACAAGATGTGCGGCTCGGGCATGAAGACGGTGATGCAGGCGCATGACGCGCTGCTCGCCGGCTCGGCCGACCTCGTGGTCGCGGGGGGCATGGAGAGCATGACCAACGCGCCGTATCTGCTGGAGAAGATGCGCGGCGGCGCGCGGCTCGGCCACGCCGCCGCCAAGGATCACATGTTCCTCGACGGGCTGGAGGACGCCTACGACAAGGGCCGCCTGATGGGGACCTTCGCCGAGGACGCCGCCGAGGCCTTCCAGTTCACGCGCGACCAGCAGGACGAATACGCGATCCGCTCGCTCACCGAGGCGCTGAGGGCGCAGACGGACGGGAGCTTCGACGCCGAGGTCGCCTCGGTGACCGTGAAGGGGCGCAAGGGCGAGGCGGTGGTGGAGACGGACCAGCAGCCGCGGACGGCGGACCCCGCGAAGGTGCCGAACCTGAAGCCGGCCTTCCGCGAGGGAGGCACGGTGACGGCGGCGAACTCCTCCTCGATCTCGGACGGGGCGGCGGCGCTGGTGCTGACGCGGCTTTCGGAGGCGGAGAAGCGCGGCCTGACGGTGCGGGCGAAGCTGCTGGGGCATGCGAGCCACGCGGCGCTGCCGAAGGACTTCCCGACGGCGCCGGGGCCGGCGATGCGGCGGCTGCTGGCGCGGCTCGGCTGGGAGGTGAAGGACGTCGATCTCTGGGAGGTCAACGAGGCCTTCGCGGTGGTGCCGATGGCCGCGGAGGTCGAGCTCGGCATTCCGCGCGAGCGGCTCAACGTCAACGGCGGGGCCTGCGCGCTCGGCCATCCGATCGGCGCCTCGGGCGCGCGGATCCTCGTGACGCTTCTGCATGCGATGGAGGCGCGGGACCTGAAGCGCGGCATGGCCGGCATCTGCATCGGCGGCGGCGAGGGGACCGCGGTGGCGCTGGAGCGGATCTGAGCGACGCGCCGGTCAGGAGCGGTCGGCGTCGGCGGGCGGGTCCGGCGGCTGGGGGGGGTCGTCGAAGATCGCCCAGCCGTGCTTGCGCTCGGTGCCCGGAAGGTCGTCGGGCCGGCGGTTGCGGGCGATGAAGGTCTTGGCGATGAAGTTCGCGGTGATCGGCGCCGTCAGGAACAGGAACAGCGTGATCAGGAGCTCGTGGAACGAGAAGCTGCCCTTGATCAGCAGGAAGTAGAGCACCGAGGCCACCAGCACGCCGCCGACGCCCAGCGTCGTCGCCTTGGTCGGCGCGTGCAGGCGCTGCATGGTGTCCTGCAGCTTGATCAGTCCCCAGGAGCCCACGAGACCGAAGATCCCGCCGATCACGAGGCAGAGGCTGATCAGGAGTTCGGCGAGGAACGTCATGGCGACCTCACTCGATGATGTCGCCGCGCAGCACGAAGCGGCTGTAGGCGACGGTTGAGACGAAGCCGACCATGGCGACCAGCATCGCGGCCTCGTAGTAGACGCCGGTGCCGCGGAGGATCCCGTAGAGCACCAGCAGCGCGATCACGTTGATGACCATGGTGTCGAGCGCGAGGATGCGGTCGGCGTCGTCGGGCCCCTTGACGAGGCGGATCAGGTTGAAGACCAGCCCCAGCCCGTAGCAGCCGAACGCGAAGACGAGAGCGGCGGATATCATGGGAAGATCTCCTTCAGACGCGCCTCGTAGCGGCTCTTGATGGTGTCGCGGATGACCTCGGGCTCGTCGGTGTGCAGGCAGTGCACGAGAATGCTGCCGGCGTCCGCCGCCAGCGCCGCGGAGACGGTGCCGGGCGTCAGGGTTATGGTGCCCGCGAGCACGGTGATCGCCTCGGGCGAGGTGAGGTCGAGCGGCACGGTGACGTAGTGCGAACGGATGTCGTCCCGCCGACGGAACACGATGATGATCGCCACCTCGACGTTGGCCACGATGATGTCGCGCAGCACCACCAGCGTGTAGTCGGCCACGGCGCGCGGATTGCGCAGCTTGGGACGGTTCGGCCAGTAGGCGGCGGTGACCAGCGGAACGGCGATGCCGAACAGGCCGCCGAGAACGAGATGTCCCAGCGTCACCGTGTTGACCAGCCCCAGCCAGACGAAGGTCAGGGTGGCGCTCAGGAGAGGATGCGGGAAAAGCCGCGCGAGCATCGCTCAGTCCTCCTCCGGCTCGGCGAGGACCGAGGCGATGTAGCCCGCGGGCTCGTGCAGTTGGCGCGAGGCCCCCTCCAGGTAGCCCGCGATCGGTCCGGCGAAGACCGCGAGGCTCGCCAGCATGGCGAGCGAGGCCGCGAGCGGGGCGATCTCGGCCGCGGTGGCGGGTTTCGGCGGCGGGTCCGCGGCCTCGGCCGGCGCGGGCCTGGCCGGCGCCGCGGGTTTCCAGAACAGCGCGCTGCCGGCCCGCGCGAAGCCGACGATGGTCAGGAGCGAGCCGGCGAGGATCGCGCTCCAGCCCCAGGTCATCTCGCCCGGCGCGCGCAGGGCGTCGAGCACCAGCAGCTTGCCGAGGAAGCCGCTGAGCGGGGGCATCCCGGCCATGCCGATCGCGGCGGCGAAGAACAGCGCGGCGAAGAGCCCGTTCTGCACGACGGGCGTCCGCGGCGTCAGCGCCTCGCTCCCGCGCCGGGCGAGCACGAGATCGGCGAGCAGGAACAGCGCCGCCGCGGCGAAGGTCGAGTGCACCATGTAATAGAGCGCGGCCGTCGTCGCCGCGGGCGTGAAGGCCGCGACCGCGAGCATCACCGTCCCCATCGAGCCGAGGACCGAGAACGCGACGAGCGGCAGCAGCCGCCGGGCGCCGAGCACGCCGAAGGCGCCGACGGCGACGGTGACGAGGGCGGCGGGGAACAGCCAGTCGCCGGCCATCCCGTCCGTCGCGGCGACGCCGGGACCGAAGACGACCGTGTGCACCCGGATCACGGCGTAGGCGCCGACCTTGGTCATGATCGCGAAGAGCGCGGCGACCGGCGCGGGCGCGTTGGCGTAGGCGCCCGGCAGCCAGAACTGCACCGGGAAGAGGGCCGCCTTCACCGCGAAGACGATCATCAGCAGCATCGCGGCGACGCGGACCAGCGCCGCCTCCTCGACCGGGATCTCCTCGAGCCGCAGCGCGAGATCGGCGATGTTGAGCGTGCCGGTGGAGGCGTAGAGCGTGCCGAGCGCGAACAGGAACAGCGTCGAGCCGGCGAGGTTCATCACCACGTATTGCAGGCCCGCGCGCATCCGGTCGCGCCCGCCGCCGTGGATCATCAGCCCGTAGGAGGCGATCAGCAGGACCTCGAAGAAGACGAAGAGGTTGAACACGTCGCCGGTGAGGAAGGCGCCCGCGATCCCCATGAGCTGGAACTGGAACAGCGCGTGGAAGTGCCGGCCGCGCGCGTCCCAGCCGGTGACCACGGCGTGCACCAGCACGATCAGCGCGAGCAGGCTGGTGAGCAGAACCATCAGCGCCGAGAGCCGGTCGAGCACCAGCACGATGCCGTAGGGCGCCGGCCAGCCGCCGAGCCGGTAGACCTGCGCCTCGTCGCCGGCGGCGGCGACCGCGAGACCGAGGGCCACGGCCGCGACCACGGCGGTCCCCGCGAGCGATGCCGCGCGCGCCAGGCGGATGTCGTGGCGCATGACGAAGCCGAGCAGCGGCGCCAGCAGCGCCGGCAGCAGCACCGGGACGATGATCCAGTGGTTCATTTCGGCGCGTCCTCGCCCTCGGCCTCGCCGGCGGGGGCGTCGACGTCGATGCGGTCGGTTTCGGATTCGAGATACGCGCCGAGCGCCACCATCACGAGCACCGCCGTCATGCCGAAGGAGATCACGATCGCCGTCAGCACCAGCGCCTGGGGCAGCGGATCGGTGTAGCTCGCCTCGCCGTAGGGCGAGAGCACCGGCGGCTTGTCGATCGCGAGCCGGCCGGAGGCGAACAGGAACACGTTGACCGCGTAGGACAGCAGCGCGAGGCCGAGGATCACCGGGAACGCCCGGAGCCGCAGCATCAGATAGACGCCGCCGGCGGTCAGCGCGCCGACGGAACTGGCGACGACGAACTCCATGTCAGCCGTCCCTCCTCAAGCCGTTGACCCGGTTGGTGGGGTCGTAGTCCATCGGGTCGACGTTCACCGTCTCCCCGGCGTAGCGCGCGATGCGCGAGAGGCTGTAGAGCATCAGCATCACCGCGCCGAGCACGGTGAGGAACACGCCCAGGTCGAAGAGCATGGCCGTCGCGAGCTCGAATTCCTCGAGCGGCGGCAGGTGGACGTAGGTGTAGGCGCTGGTCAGGAACGGCTCGCCCGCGAGCCACGCGCCCGCCCCGGTGAGGCCCGCGATCACCACGCCCCAGCCGATCATCGCGTGGTACTCGATGCGCTGGCGGCTCTGGGTCCAGGCGAAGCCCGAGGCCATGTACTGCATCAGGAGCGCGATCGAGATCACGAGCCCGGCGACGAACCCTCCGCCCGGCTCGTTGTGGCCGCGCAGGAAGATGTAGAGGCCGACCATGATCGCGATCGGCATCATCGCGCGCGTCGCCACCACCATCATCAGGGGGTGCCGGTCGCGCGAGCGGTCCTGCGCGTAGTCGGTGTTGCGCAGCCGACGGGAGGCGGGCCCGTGCAGCAGCGCCTCCATCAGCGCGAAGATGATCAGGCCGGCGATGCCGAGCACGATGATCTCGCCGTAGGTGTCGTAGCCGCGGAAGTCCACGAGGATCACGTTGACGACGTTGGTGCCGCCGCCGCCCTCGTAGGAGTTGGCGAGATGGTAGTCCGAGATCGCGTCGACGTCGCGCAGCAGGAAGACGTAGGCGAGCGCCGCGACGGCGATCCCGGCCGAGAGCGCCACGGCCCCGTCGCGCAGGCGCAGCGCGCGGTCGCTCTCCACCGGCGTCTCCTTCGGCAGGAAGTGCAGCGCCAGCAGAAGCAGCATGATCGTGACCGTCTCGACCGAGATCTGGGTCAGCGCGAGGTCGGGCGCCGAGAGATAGACGAAGCCGCCCGAGATCATCAGGCCGACGACGCCGACGAGCACCAGCGCCCGGAATCGGCGCCGGTGCGACAGCACGGTCGCCGCGGTGGCGACGAGCAGCGCGATCCAGCCCGCGACCACCGCCGTGGGGATCGGCAGCGGCTCGCGCGTCCGCGGCCCGACGCCGCCGCCCCACCAGGCGACGAGGCCGAGCGCCACCGAGGCCCCCACGAAGATCGCGAGGTAGCGGCTGATCGCGCCGTCATGCGCGTATTCGGTGATCGCGCGGGTGCGACGCACGGCCTCGGCGACGAGCCGGTCGAAGATCGCCTTCGCCTCCGGCCGCGGCGTCTCCTGCCAGCGGCGCTCGAGCCGCTCGTGGCGCAACAGCAGCGCGGCGCCGCCCGCCACGGCGACGACCGAGAGCAGGAGCGGCAGGTTGAAGCCGTGCCAGATCTTGAGGGAGTAGTACGGCATCTTCGCGTCGCCGATCACCGCGCCGCCGGCGGCGGCGACCAGCGGGCCGACCGTGACCGCCGGCAGGATGCCGATCAGCACCACCATGAGGGCGAGCAGCCCCGGCGCCGCCCACATGCCGAAGGGCGGATCGTGCGGCTTCGCCGGATAGTCGTCGCGCTCCGGCCCGAGGAACACGTGCGCGATGAAGCGGAAGGAGTACGCCACCGACAGCAGCGCGCCGAGCGTCGCCAGCAGCGGCACCGCGAGGCCGCCGACATGCACCGCCTCCTCCAGCATCATCTCCTTGGAGAGGAAGCCGTTGAACAGCGGAATCCCCGCCATCGACAGCGCAGCGACGCCGCCGATCGCGAAGGTGATCGGCATCGGCCCGGCGAGTCCGCCGAGGCGCTTGACGTCGCGGGTGTGCGTCTCGTGGTCGACGATGCCGGCCGTCATGAACAGCGAGGCCTTGAAGGCGGCGTGGTTCATGATGTGGAAGACGCCGATGACGGCGGCGAACCCGGTGCCGAAGCCGAATAGCACCGTGATCAAGCCAAGGTGGCTGATCGTCGAGTAGGCCAGAAGCGCCTTGAGGTCGTCTTTGAAAAACGCCACGTAGGCCCCCACCGTCAACGTCGCCAGGCCGACGAAGGTGACGATGAAAAACCAGTGATCG
>DATFKM010000003.1:0-3024 GCA_035268645.1 Paracoccaceae bacterium
CGTACCGCGTCACCGCGATCCCCTCCGGAAGCGCCCCCGTCTCCGCCTCCCACCAATCCTCGAAGGCCGCCGCCATCCTCGCCGCCGCCTTGCCCGCCGCCAGCACCAGGCACCGGCCCCGCGGCCGCTCCGGCACGGTCCCGAAGCGCCCCTCCGGCCCCGCCGCCTCCAGCGCCGCGCGCAGCAGCGCCTCGCAGATCTCCCGCGTCATCGCCCCTCCCTCGCGTCCCGCGCCCGCCTCGCCTATATCGGCCCGAACCGATCAGGAGGCCCCATGCAAGACGACTTCCCCGGCTGGCACGGCACCACCATCCTCGCGGTGCGCCGCGGCGGCAAGGTCGTGGTCGCAGGCGACGGCCAGGTCAGCCTCGGCAACACCGTGATCAAGGGCACGGCGCGCAAGGTCCGCCGTCTCTCCCCCGGCGGGCGCGAGGTGGTGGCGGGCTTCGCCGGCTCCACCGCCGACGCCTTCACCCTGCTCGAGCGGCTCGAGAAGAAGCTCGAGGCGCAGCCGGGCCAGCTGATGCGCGCCTGCGTCGACCTCGCGAAGGACTGGCGCACCGACAAGTACCTCCGCAATCTCGAGGCGTTCCTGATCGTGACGAACGGCGCCGAGCTCTTCGTCGTCACCGGCGCCGGCGACGTGCTGGAGCCCGAGCACGACGTCGCCGCCATCGGCTCCGGCGGCCTCTACGCCCAGTCCGCCGCCCGCGGCCTGATGGAGAACGACGCCCTCGACGCCGAGACGGTAGCCCGCAAGGCCATGGCCATCGCCGCAGAGATCTGCGTCTTCACCAACGGCGCCCTGACGGTGGAGACCATCGAGGGCTGAGACGCGCCCCGCCACGCCGCCCGCCCCGGCGCGCCCCACCCGCCCGCCCGCGCGCCGGACCGGCCGGCGCGGCGGGGCGCGGCCCGACCCGACCGGGAGATCCCATGACCGACCTGACCCCCCGCGAGATCGTCTCCGAACTCGACCGCTTCATCATCGGCCAGGCCGAGGCCAAGCGCGCCGTCGCCGTCGCGCTCCGCGCCCGCTGGCGCCGCCGGCGCCTCCCGGCCGAGATGCAGCCCGAGGTGACGCCGAAGAACATCCTGATGATCGGCCCCACCGGCGTCGGCAAGACCGAGATCAGCCGCCGACTGGCGAAGCTCGCCCGCGCCCCCTTCCTGAAGGTCGAGGCCACCAAGTTCACCGAGGTCGGATACGTCGGCCGCGACGTGGAGCAGATCGTCCGCGACCTCGTCGAATCCGCCATCGTCATGCTGCGCGACGCCAGGCGCGAGGAGATGAAGGCCGCCGCCCACGGCGCCGCCGAGGAGCGCGTGCTCGACGCCCTCTGCGGCGACGGCGCGCGCGAACAGACGCGCGAGATGTTCCGCCGCAAGCTCCGCGCCGGGGAACTCGACGACACCGAGATCGAGGTGGAGGTGCAGGACCAGTCCAACCCCCTCGCCGGCATGGACATCCCCGGCCAGCAGCCCGGCCAGATGGCCGATCTCGGCTCCATCTTCGGCAAGATGATGGGCGGGCGCACCCGCACCCGCCGGATGCGCGTGGCCGACAGCTACGAGGTCCTGATCGCCGAGGAGGCCGACAAGCTCGTGGATCAGGAGACGCTGACCCGCGACGCCCTCGCCGCGGTGGAGAACGACGGCATCGTGTTCCTCGACGAGATCGACAAGGTCTGCGCGCGAGAAGGCGTGCGCGGCGCCGACGTCTCCCGCGAGGGCGTGCAGCGCGACCTCCTGCCGCTGATCGAAGGCACCACCGTCTCCACCAAGCACGGCCCGGTGAAGACCGACCACGTCCTCTTCATCGCCTCGGGCGCCTTCCACGTCTCCAAGCCCTCGGACCTCCTGCCCGAGCTGCAGGGCCGCCTCCCGATCCGCGTCGAGCTCAAGGCGCTGACCGAGGCCGACTTCGTGCGCATCCTGACCGAGACCGACAACGCCCTCACCCGCCAGTACTCGGCGCTGATGCAGACCGAGGGCGTGACGGTCGAGTTCTCCGAGGACGGCGTCGCCGCCATCGCCGAGATGGCCGCCGAGGTGAACCGCAGCGTCGAGAACATCGGCGCCCGCCGCCTCCAGACCATCCTCGAGCGGGTGTTCGAGACGCTGAGCTTCGAGGCCCCCGACAAGCCGGGCACGAGCGTCACCATCGACCGCGCCTATGTCGAGGACCGCGTCGCCGACCTCGCGAGATCCGCCGACCTCTCGCGCTACGTCCTCTGACGCGCCGGGCGTGACCGCGCGCGCCGCGCGTGGCAGGCTGCGGCCATGCGACCCGACCGCGACGCTCCGGACGCCCTGCGCGAGCACGTCCCGCCCGCTGGCCGCCGGGACGATGTGCGGGATTGGGACGACGTGCTCGCGCACGCCTGGCGGCCGGCGTGGTCGATCCGCAGTCGGCAGGGGGCCCTCGCCCCGCTGCTCGCCGTCCTCCGCCGCGCGCTCGCCCGTCGCCGCCGACCGCTCCCGCCGGGGGGGCGCGCGCCGCTCGGGGGGGCTCAGCCCCCCGCTCGCGGCGCGCCGCCTCGGCCGTGAACCGCCACTTGGTTTTTTCGGGCACTGCCACTTGGTTTTTCGTCGGAACAGGACGGAGGTCCGGGGGTTGTCCGGGGCCGGCCTGGGGTTCGGCGATTACTTGGCGCGGCGGTGGTTCTTGTCGTACCGGTCGTGGATCGCGCTCTTCGCGAGGCGGCGCTCGCCGAAGTGCGCCTCGGCGGCGTCGGCGATCCGCTCGAACGTCATGCGGTTGAAGCGGGCCTCCGCGAAGGCGCGGAGTTCGGGGTCGGCGGCTAGGGTGGCGCGGCGCCCCGGCCGGTGATCGTGCAACGCCGGGGGAAGCTCGGCGGGCGCGTGACCGGCGGCGCGGAGCCGCGCCTCGATCCGTTCCGCCGCCGCCTTCGCCGAGGGCGTCGAAGTTCGCCGGGTCGTTCCGGCAGAGCGCCGTGGCCCGGGGGACCATCGCCCGCGAGATGCAGCCGCGCGCGAGGGCGTCCTCCACCTTGCGCCCGA
>DATFKM010000004.1:0-6300 GCA_035268645.1 Paracoccaceae bacterium
GCCAGTTGAAGACGGCGGTGAACTGGTCCTCGATCACCGTGCCGAGGAAGGTGCCCTCCCGCCCGCCGAGGATGCGCGGTTCCATGAACGCGCCCGCGACGGGGACGAAGACGAGCGCCGCGCCGGCGGCGACGCCGGGGAGCGAGAGCGGCGCGACGACGCGCAGGAAGACGAGCCACCGCGAGGCGCCGAGGGAACGCGCCGCCTCCAGGAGGTCGTCGCCGATGGCGGAGATCGAGAGGTAGCCGGTGAGGACGACATAGGGGAGGTAGGCGTGGACGAGGCCGATCACCACGGCCTCCCGCGTGAAGAGGAGGGAGCCCTCGACCTCGAGCGGGGTCAGCCCCTCCACCGCCCAGTCGATCACGCCGGCGCCGCGCAGCAGGATCGCCCAGGAGAACACGCGCACGAGGCCGTTGGACCAGAAGGGCAGGATCGTCAGCAGGAAGAGGGCGCCGCGGCGGCGCGGGCCGATCACCTTGGCGAGCACGAAGGCGGCGGGCCAGCCGATGACGACGCACCAGAGCGTGACCTCGCCGGCCAGCAGCAGCGAGCGCCGGAGAAGCTCCCGGTAGAGGGGCTTGCCGAGCGCGTCCTCGTACTGGCCGAGGGTGACGGCCCAGTCGCGCCCGCCGAAGGGCGTCTCGGTCAGGAAGGAGAGGCCGAGCATGACGGCGAGCGGGACGAACACCGCCGCCGTCAGCCAGAGATAGGCGGGCGCGAGGAGCGCGGCGGTGCCCCGCGCCTCCCGCGCCCGGAGGCTGGGCGGCGGCCTCATCGCGGGCGCTCCGGGCTCAGAGGCCGGCCTTCAGCTCCTGCCAGAGCTCGAGATACTCGCGCCGGGTCTCCTCGGGCACCGGGCCCATGATCTCGATGCGCTCGATCGCCTCGGGGTTTCCGAGGACGATGCGGTTGAAGGCCTGGTCGCCGAGCGCCGCCGCCGCCTCGAGATTGGCGGAGGCGGGGGCGCCGACTTCGCCGTCCCACTGCACGTAGAAGCGGGGGTCGATCATCCAGTCGATGAACGCCTTGGCGGCCTCGACGTTCTCCGAGCCCGCGGGGATCGAGAGGCCGTCGAGCCAGCCGATGGCGCCCTCCTCCGGCACGACGAACTCGACCGGCAGGCCGAAATTGGTGCGCGAGCGGTTGGCCGAGCCCGACCAGTAGGTCGCGACCACGAAGTCGCCGGAGGCCATGAACCGGTTCCAGTCGTTCTCCGAGGACCAGAGGGTGGCGAGCTGGGGCATCAGCGCCTGGAGCTTGTCGCGGACGGCCTGCATGTCCTCGATGTCGTTGATGCTCTGGCCGGTGGCGAGGGCGGCGAACTGCACCGCCTCGAGCGCGTCGTCGCGCCAGCCGACGCGGCCCTTGAGGGCGGGGTCCCAGAACACCTCGAGGCTGGTCGGGGCCTCCTCGAATTCCCGGCGGTCGTAGGCGAAGCCGGTGACGCCCCAGACCCAGGGCACGCCGTGCAGCGCGCCGTCGGCGTTGAGCTCCTCGTTGGTGGCCATGTCGGGGGCGAGGTCGTCGACGTTGCGCATGCCGGCGGTGTCGATCGGCTGGATCAGCCCCTCCTCGGCCGCCTGGCGGGTGTAGGCGGAGTTGATGAGGACGACGTCGTAGGCGCCCGGATTGGTGCGCAGCTTGGTGAGCATCTCCTGCTCGGAATTGAAGTGGTCGTGGACGACCGTGTGGCCGGTCGATCGCTCGAAGGCCTCCACGGCCCAGGTCTCGTCGGTGCCGTAGCCCTTCCAGTTGAGCACGCGGATCTCGGCCGCGCCGGCGCTTCCGGCGGCGAAGGCGAGGGCGACGGCGACGGGCGCGAGGCGACGGGTCATGGCGGATCTCCCTGGCGTTGCGGGCCGCGGCGGGCCCCCCGTGGGCTCGGACGCCAGCATCGCACAGATGCGGCGCACGGAAACCCCCCGGCGGCGCCGCGCCTCCCCCCCCGGCGCGGTCTTCCTGCGGGGGGCTCCCGCGCGGGGCCGCATGCGGGGCATGCCGCCCCGCCATGGGCCCGGCGGCGCGGCGGGGGCCGCCTTCAGCGGCCCGTCGCCGCGCCGCGGGCGCGTCCGTCCGGGGCGTGGCCCTGGGCGGCGAGCGCCGCGTCGGTCTCCGCGCCGCGGGGCGCGGTGGCGGGGCCGGGGCGCGCGACGGCGAGGGCGGCGGCGGCGTTGGCGCGACGGGCGGCGCCCTCCGGCGCGAGGCCGCGGATCAGGCCGGCGGCGAAGACGCCGAGATGGGCGTCGCCGGCGCCGTTGGTGTCGACCGCCTCGGCCGGGAAGCCGGGGACGCGAAGGGCGCCGTCGCGGGTGGCGACGGCGCAGCCTTCGGGGCCGAGGCGCACGACGGCGCCCTCGGCCGAGGGGCCCATGCGGGCGAGAAGGTCGCTCGCCAGCGCCTCGCCCGGCGCGTCGCGGCCGAGGATCTCCGCGGCTTCGGCGGCGTTGGCGCTGACCCAGGCGGCGCGGTGGAGGGCGGCGGCCATGGCCTCCGGCGCCATCCGGCCGTGGGCGGGCGTGGGGTCGAAGAACAGGCGCGCGCCTTCGGCCTTGCGGAGCCAGGCGGTGAGGGCGGCGGCGCTGCGGGCGTGGATCAGCGGATAGCCGGAGACGATCACGCCGCCCCAACGGGCGCCGCGGAGGGGGGCGAGGGCGGCGGGGGAGAGGACGCCGTCGGCGCCCTCCTTGGAGACGAAGCTGCGCTCGCCCGTGTCGTCGACGATGACGACGCAGACGCCCTGCTCCTCCGCCTGGCGTGGCTGTAGGGCTTCGATCCCCTCGGCCGCGAGCGCGGCGGCGACGCGGTCGGCGAAGGGGCCGGTCCCGAGACCGCCGCCGTAGACGACGCGCAGCCCCTCGCGCCGGGCGGCGGCCATGGCGTTGAAGCCGCCGCCGACGGCGGGGGCGAAGGCGGAGGCGAGGACGTCCTCGCCCCGGGCCGGGGGACGGGGCGCGCGGAACACGAGGTCGACCACGACGCCGGAGAGCTGGAGCAGGGCGTCGTTCATTCCGGCGCGCCGCGTCGGAGCGGGGCCGGGCCGACGGCCGCGTCGCGCGGGGCCGGAGCGTCCGCAGGCGACGGCCGGACGGCGCGCGACTGCCTCGGCCTGCGTTCCGTCGCGAAGCGCCCGGCGCGCGGCGGCCACGGCGTCGATCCGACCGGCCGTGCAGGGCGCGAGCCGCGCCTCGGCCTCGGGGGCGCATGGCGGTGGCGCCGAGGCCGCCCGGAGGGGGCGCAGGCCGCGGCGACGGGCCGAGGCCGCCCGAGCCGGCCCCTCTGTGGCGCCGATGGACGGCGCCCTTCGACCCGCAGACGGGCGCGGAGCGCGCGCCGCGCCCGCCCAGGGATCGCGCCGGGCGGCTGCGGCGCCGGCGACGCGGGCTCGGGTTCTCCGCCTCGCCTCACGCCGATCCCCTCAGCGCGAGCAGCGCCGCGACGACGGCGGCGAGGTCGAGGCCGTTGACCTCGACGACGGTGGCGAGGGGGGCGCGCGGCAGGGCGCCGATCCCGGCGCAGGCGCCGGTCATCGCACCGGCGATCGCGGCCATGGTGTCGGTGTCGTCGCCGGCGTTGGCGGCGTGGAGGCAGGCGGCCCAGGGGTCGCCCGCCGCGGCCTCGACGAAGCCGAAGGCGGCCGGCACGCTCTCGCGCGCCTTCACCGAGACGCCGATCTCCGCCACGCGCGCCGCGCCGCCCTCGCGCGCCAGCGCCCGCGCGGCCGCGATGCGCTCGGCGACGTCGCCGCCCGGCGCGCCCGCCGCCGCCGCGCCCTCGCGCGCCGCCGCCTCGCCCAGCGTCGCGGCCTCGGCCCAGCCGGCGCCGCCGACGCCGGCAGAGACCGCGGCCGCCACGGCGCAGGCCGCCGCGAGCCCCGGCCCGGCGTCGTGCGTGATCCGCGCCGTCTCGCGCACCCGCGCCACCAGCCGGCCGAGCGGCTCCGGCGCGACGGCGATCCCCACCGGCGCGACGCGCATCGCGGCGCCGTTGGTGTCGCCCCCGAGGCCGGTCTCGCCCGGGTCCGCCCCCGCCGCCAGCGCCTCGAGCGCCCGCCGCGTCGAGGGGCCGAGCAGGTCGGAGAGGCCGCGCGCCCGCACCCCCGCCTCCCAGGCCAGGAGGTCGCGTCCCCAGGCGCGTGCGTCGAAGCCCGGCGCGTCGGCGATCAGCCGCGCGGCCAGCAGCAGCGCCTGCTCGGTGTCGTCCGTGACCTGGCCGGGAACGAGGCCGTGCGCCACGGGATGCGCGGCATCGGGCGCGACGAAGCCCTCGATCCGCCCCCAGCGGGCCGCGATCTCCGCCGCCGGCAGCGTCTGCGCCGGCGCGCCCAGCGCGTCCCCGACCGCGAGGCCCGCCAGCGCCCCTTCGGCACGCTCCGCCCGTCCGACCATCGCGACCTCCCCGACGCCGCCCCGCCGGGGGCTGTCCTTCCCGGCCCCCGGCCGCTACAACCCGCCGGGCGAAGCCGCAAGCGTCCCGCAGCGCCCGAGGGCCCGATGACCGACATCGCCAAGCGCGTCTACGACCACCAGTGGAAGATCGACCCGATCGTCCGCTCGGTGCTCGACACCGACTTCTACAAGCTCCTGATGGCGCAGTCGGTGCACCACAACCATCCGACCGCGCGGGTCGTCTTCTCGCTGATCAACCGCGACGCCTCGGTGCCGCTGGCGAAGCTGATCGACGAGGGCGAGCTGCGCGAGCATCTCGACCATGTCCGCGGCCTCTCGCTCAGCCGGGGCGAGAGCACCTGGATGCGCGGCAACACCTTCTACGGCAAGCGCTGGATGTTCGAGCCGGGCTTCATGGAGTGGCTGGAGGGCTTCCGCTTTCCCGACTACCACCTCGAGCGGCGCGGCGACCAGTACGAGCTGACCTTCGACGGCCGCTGGCCCGAGACCATGATGTGGGAGGTGCCGGCCCTCGCCATCCTGATGGAGCTGCGCACCCGCGCCGTCCTGCGCGGCATGGGCAAGTTCGCGCTCGAGGTGCTCTACGCCCGCGCCAAGACCCGCGTCTGGGAGAAGATCGAGCGGCTGCAGACGCTGGAGCATCTCGCCATCGCCGATTTCGGCACCCGCCGGCGGCACGGCTTCCTCTGGCAGGAGTGGTGCGTGCAGGCCATGGCCGAGGGGCTGGGCCCGGCCTTCGCCGGCACCTCCAACTGCCTGATCGCGATGCGCCACGACATCGAGGCGATCGGCACCAACGCGCACGAGCTGCCGATGGTCTACGCCGCGCTCGCCGGCGCGGACGACGCAGGCCTGGCGCAGGCGCCCTACCGGGTGCTCGCGGACTGGCAGGCGGACTACGACGGCAACCTGCTGATCCTGCTGCCGGACACCTTCGGCTCCGACGCCTTCTACCGCCACGCGCCCGACTGGGTGGCGCGCTGGACCGGCGTGCGCGTCGATTCGGGCGACCCCTTCGAGGGCGGCGAGCGCGCCATCGCCTACTGGGAGGCCGCCGGCCAGGATCCGCGCACCAAGCGTCTGATCTTCTCCGACGGGCTCGACATCGAGCTGATCGAGCGTCTGCACGCCACCTTCGCGCACCGCGCCAAGGTGTCGTTCGGCTGGGGCACGCTGCTGACCAACGACTTCCGCGGCCTCGCCCCGGGCGACGCGCTGGCGCCGTTCAGCCTCGTCTGCAAGGCGGCGGAGGCGGAGGGGCGGCCCTGCGTGAAGATCTCCGACAACCCGGCGAAGGCGACCGGGCCGGCGGAGGAGATCGCGCGTTACAAGCGGGTGTTCGAGACCGGCGAGCAGCGGACGCAGGCGGTGGCGGTCTGAGCGACCGCCGGGCCGCCGGCCGTGCCGAGGCGACGCCTTCACGTCGGCGACGGGCGCCTCGTGTGCCGCGATGGCGTGGCCGGTCCCGGCCATGCGGCCGCCGAAGACGCCCTCGTCGATCAGGTGGCGGGTCATCGGCATGTGGCGGGCCATGTCCGGCGACCCGAGCTCGAGCTTCTGCGGGATGAAGGGCGGCATCGTCGCCTCGACGCCGCGCCGCCACGCCGCCGGGTCGCGGACCGAGGGGATGACCTTCGCTTCGGGGAAGCTCTCGGCGAGCTCGCGCCGGTCCTGCGGCTCGCCGCGGGCATCGGCCTCCCAGGGGGGCGATGCGGCCCGGCGACGTCCTCTCGGATGACGACCATGTGGCGGCAGGGCGCGAAGCCGAGCCGCTCCAGCGCCGGACGGAGCGGGTCCGTGCCCGCCCGGCCGAAGCCGGCGCCGACGACGTCGAGCGTCATGCGCTCCTCCCTTCGCGTGCGTGCCGGCCCCCTTGCGGGAAACGCCGCGC
>DATFKM010000005.1:0-6898 GCA_035268645.1 Paracoccaceae bacterium
CCGCGCACTCCGCCACGCGACTGCCGACGATCAGGTGCCGTCGGTGCCCGTGGTGACGATATCAGCCTCGACACCGCCCAGCGCCGCGTCGATTTGGGTGACAAGACCGGCGATCCCGGTGTCGAGCACGGAGATCGCGCCGATCGCGAGGATGACCACCGCAGCCGTCAGCACGACCCAGTCGACGGTCACGGCGCCGGATTCGTCCTCGATGAGACGACGCGCGTTGCGGATCTTGGCGCGGAACTGCGAGATGAACATTTGGCTTCCCTCCAAACTACACGGGATCAGGGCGACGCGGCCTGCTTGATCCCAAGGACACCCGTTCTCCGGGCGGACGCTACGATGCCCCCCGAGGGGCGGCTGCTCTCCCCCCTCTCGGGGATCGGCCCCACCGCGGGGCCCCGACATCACCGATGTCTTCACCTAGATGAACGTCGCCGGAGAAAAAATCAAGCGATTCGTTCATGAAGCTTCTTCGGCTCACTCCGAACTGAAACCCTCCCCAGCGGACTCGATCAGCGTCGAGGTGCTTTCCATCAGGACGACAAGGGTGCCGCCGATCGGATCGGCCGCCACGACGCCCAGCAGCACGACGGCCGCCGTCAGCACGACCCAATCGATGGTGACGGCCCCGCGCTCGCAGCGCATCATCCGTATAAACTGCGACATACAAATCTCCGAGGCGGGCTTCGACGGTCCCGGTGCGGTCGGACGAGTCTACACCCCAAGGGGGATGAGGTGAAAATGAATGAGACCGAAGCACGGCATAAACTTCGCCACAATCCATTGTTCACCGTAAGTTCAAAATCATTTTGGCGACAATGCAGGCCTTCGACCGCCGTCATGGCGGCGCCCGGCCTCTTGCTCGGCGCGCTTCTCGGGGCCGCTGATTCGGCCGGGGCGCAGGGCTCTCCCGCCGCCGAGCGTCCGCCGTTCACCCGGCCTGCGCCGGCCGCCGGCTCGACGGCGCCGCGCCTGCTTCCGTCGTCCCCAGCCCCCGGCCCCGGCTCCGCGCCGGCCCCGGCGGATCCATCCCTCGCGGCCTTCTGGGAGGCCCTCGGCGCGCCGGGCCCCGGCCGCCTCGCGCGGGCGGCCGAGGCGGCCGCGACCGGCCCTCTCGCCGCGCGCTGGCCGGCCTCGGCGGACCGCGCCGCCCTGACGGCGATCTTCGCCGGCCACGGCCCCGCCATCGCCCGCGCCGCGCGACGGCACGGCCTCTCGCCCGCCCTGCTCGCCGCGGTGATTCTCGTCGAATCAGGGGGCCGGGCCGGCGCGGTCAGCCCGAAGGGCGCGCTCGGCGTGATGCAGCTGATGCCGGAGACGGCCGCGCGACGCGGGGTCGACCCGCTGCGGCCCGACCAGGCGATCGGCGGCGGCGCCGCGCATCTCTCCGCGCTGCTCCGCGATCATGGCGAGGACGCGCCGCTCGCCCTCGCCGCCTGGAACGCGGGCGAAGGCGCGGTGGCCGCGGCCGGCGGCGTGCCGGACTGGCCCGAGACCCGCGCCTTCGTGCCGCGCGTCGCCGCCGCCTTCGCCGCCGCCGGCGCGCTCTGCTTTCCGGCGCCGGCGGACGCCCGGGCCGCGTGCAACGCCCCGGCCGCCCTCGCCCGGCGCTGAGCCGTCAGACCAGCGCCGCCTCGGTCTTCTCGCGCACCTCGGCCTCGTCGACGCCGTCGGCGAGCTCGACGACCTTCAGCCCGCCCTCGACCACGTCGAAGACGCCGAGATTGGTGATGATCCGGTTCACCACCGCCTTGCCGGTCAGCGGCAGGGTGCAGGCCTTCAGGAGCTTGGATTCGCCCGCCTTGTTGGCGTGATCCATGATCACCACCACCCGCTTGACGCCGGCCACCAGGTCCATCGCGCCGCCCATGCCCTTCACGAGCTTGCCGGGGATCATCCAGTTGGCGAGGTCGCCCTCCTCCGACACCTCCATGGCGCCGAGGATCGCCATGTCGATCTTGCCGCCGCGGATCATGGCGAAGCTGGTCGAGCTGTCGAAATAGCTCGTGTGCGGCAGCTCGGTGATGGTCTGCTTGCCGGCGTTGATCAGGTCGGGGTCGATCTCGTTCTCGGTCGGGAAGGGGCCCATGCCCAGCATCCCGTTCTCCGACTGGAGCGTCACCGACACCCCCTCGGGAATGAAGTTCGACACCAGCGTCGGGATGCCGATGCCGAGATTGACGTACATCCCGTCCTCGAGCTCCTGCGCGGCGCGGGCGGCCATTCGGTTGCGGTCCCAGGGCATTCTCGCTCTCCTCAGGCGGCGTCGCGCAGGGTGCGCTTCTCGATGCGCTTCTCGAACTCGCCCTGCACCAGGCGATGCACGAACACGCCGGGCAGGTGGATGGCGTCGGGGTCCAGCGAGCCGGCCGGCACGATCTCCTCGACCTCGCAGACGCAGACCTTGCCGGCCATCGCCGCGTCCGGGTTGAAGTTGCGCGAGGTCTTGCGGAACATCAGGTTGCCGGTCGGATCGGCTTTCCAGGCCTTGACGATGGAGAGGTCGGCCTTGATCGCCCGCTCGAGGATGTAGGTCTCCCCGTCGAAGTCCTTGTGCTCCTTGCCCTCGGCGATCTGCGTGCCGACGCCGGTCCTGGTGTAGAAGCCAGGGATGCCGGCGCCCGCCGCGCGCATCCGCTCGGCCAGCGTGCCCTGCGGGTTGAACTCGAGCTCGAGCTCGCCCGAAAGGAACTGGCGCATGAACTCCGCGTTCTCGCCGACATAGGACGAGATCATCTTCCTCACCTGCTTGGTCTCCAACAGAAGGCCGAGGCCGAAGTCGTCCACCCCGGCGTTGTTCGAGGCGACCGTCAGGTCCTTCACACCGGAATCCCGGATCGCCGCGATCAGGTTCTCCGGAATGCCGCAGAGGCCGAAGCCGCCCGCCGCGATCGTCATCCCGTCGAACAGGAGCCCGTCCAGCGCGTCGGCCGCCGAGCCGTAGACCTTCTTCATGCCGTCCTCCGATCCGCCTCCGCGGGCCGGCGTGCGCCGCCGGCGTCGCGCGGGGTTGTCGGGCATGCGCGGCGGGCGCGTCAAGGCGGCGTCCCGGCCGGCGCCGTTGCGTCGACGCGCCCGCGGTCTCAAGTTGAGGGTCAGCCCCAGGACCGACGACGCGCCCCGGACGCGCGCAAGGAGGACGGACCATGAACGCTCCCGCGAAGTTTCCCGTGTCGCTCAAGGACCCGGCCCTGCTGGAGGGACGCGCCTTCGTCGCCGGCGAGTGGCGCTGGGCGCGCTCCGGCCGCACCTTCCCCGTGCGCAATCCCGCCAACGGCGAGACGATCCTCGAGGTCGCCGACTGCGGGCCCGAGGACGTGCGCGAGGCCATCGACGCCGCCTACGAGGCGCAGAAGACGTGGGCGAAGCTGCTCGCCTCCGAGCGCTCGGCGCTGGTGATGAAGCTGCGCGACCTGATGATGGAGCATCAGGAGGATCTCGGCGCGATCCTCACGGCCGAGATGGGCAAGCCCTACGCAGAGGCGAAGGGCGAGATCGCCTACGGCGCCAGCTTCCTCGAATGGTTCGCGGAGGAAGGGAAGCGCCTCTACGGCGACGTCATCCCGACGCCGTTCCACGGCAAGCGCATCCTCGCCGTCAAGCAGCCCGTCGGCGTCGTCGCCTCGATCACGCCCTGGAACTTCCCCAACGCCATGATCGCGCGCAAGATCGCGCCCGCCTTCGCCGCCGGCTGCACGGTGGTCGCGAAGCCCGCCGAGCAGACGCCCCTCTCCGCCACCGCCATGGCCGTGCTGGCCGAGCGCGCGGGCTTCCCGGCGGGCATCTTCAACGTCGTCACCTCCTCGGACGGCCCCGCCGTCGGCAAGGAGATGTGCGACAATCGCAAGGTGCGGAAGCTGACCTTCACCGGCTCCACCGAGGTCGGGCGCATCCTGATGCGCCAGTGCGCCGACGACATCAAGAAGATCAGCCTGGAGCTCGGCGGCAACGCGCCCTTCATCGTGTTCGACGACGCCGATCTCGACGCGGCGGTGCAGGGGGCCATGGCCTCCAAGTTCCGCAACGCCGGGCAGACCTGCGTCTGCGCCAACCGCATCTACGTCCAGCGCGGCGTCTACGACGCCTTCGCGAAGAAGCTGGTGGAGAAGGTTCAGGGCCTCAACGTCGGCGACGGCTTCGAGGAGGGCGTGACCACCGGCCCCCTGATCGACGAACAGGGCCTCGAGAAGGTCGAGAGCCACGTCGCCGACGCGCTCGAGAAGGGCGGCGAGACCGCCTATGGCGGCTTCCGCCACGCCCTCGGCGGCACCTACTACACCCCGACGGTGCTCACCGGCGTCACCCAGGCGATGAAGGTGGCGAAGGAGGAGACCTTCGGCCCGGTCGCCCCGCTCTTCCCCTTCGACACGGAGGAGGAGGTGATCGCGATGGCCAACGACACCGAGTTCGGCCTCGCCTCCTACTTCTACAGCCGCGACGTCGGCCGCTGCTGGCGCGTCGGCGAGGCGCTGGAATACGGCATCGTCGGCGTCAACGACGGCATCATCTCCACCGCCGTCGCGCCCTTCGGCGGGGTCAAGCAGTCCGGCCTCGGGCGCGAGGGCTCCAAGTACGGGATCGAGGACTTCGTCGAGATCAAGTACATGAGCATGGGCGGCATCTGACGCCGCCGCGCCTCCCGCCCGGCGGCCGCCGCGCCGCCGGGCGGAAAGCCGCGCCCGGCCGCGCGCCCGGCGCTTGCGCGTTTTCCGAAAGCGCCGCAGCATTTCGGCCATGCGCCGCCTGCTCCTAGCCCTCGCCGCCCTCGCCGCCCTGCCCGCCGCGGCCGCCGCCGAGACGGAGGTCGACGTCGAGCTGGTGCTGGCCGTCGACATCTCCCGCTCGATGGACTTCGAGGAACTCAAGCTCCAGCGCGACGGCTACGTCCAGGCCTTCCGCGACCCGGCCGTGATCCGCGCGGTCGAGGGCGGGCTCATCGGGCGCATCGCCGTCCTCTACTTCGAATGGGCCGGCCCCTCGATCCGCAACGTCGTGGGCGAGTGGCGCCTGATCGAGGACGCCGAGGACGCCGCCGCCTTCGCCGACGACCTCGCCGCCGGCGCCGTCACCGCGGCGATCGGCACCTCCATCTCCGGCGCGCTCGACTACGCCGTCTCCGCCTTCGACGGCAACGGCTTCGCGGGCCTGCGCCGGGTGATCGACGTCTCGGGCGACGGGCCGAACAATGCCGGAACACCGGTGACCCGCGCGCGCGACGCCGCCGTCGCCGCGGGCGTCACCGTCAACGGCCTGCCGGTGATGCTGAAGGCCCATGACGGCCCGTTCAGCCTGCGCGAGCTCGACGTCTATTACGAGGACTGCGTGATCGGCGGTCCGCTCAGCTTCGTCCTGCCGCTCTGGGAGGCCGACAAGTTCGCCGAGACGGTGCGCCGCAAGCTGATCCTCGAGATCTCCGGGCTCACGCCGCCGGCGCCCCCGCGCGTGATCCCCGCCCAGCTCGGCCTCGGCCCGAAGCGGACCGAGCCGCGCATCGACTGCCTGATCGGAGAGAAACGGCGGGAGCGCTGGATGCGCCAGCGCGGCTGGGACTGGTGAGGCCCCGCCTCATGCCGCCCCCACCCGCCGCTACGCCCCCTCGCGCCGCGCCGGCGGCAGGGCCGCCCGCGCCCCCGGCGCCGGGCGCCGCCGCGAAAGCCCGTGCGCCGTCTTGTCCCAGAAGGCCGGCGCCGCCACCGCCTCCGCCAGCGCCTTGAAGGCCGAGAGCGTGCCGAGCGCGGCGTAGAACGGCAGCAGCGGCGCCCAGCGCGCCAGCTCCGGCCGCCCCGCACGCCGCGCCGCCAGCACGGCCGAGCCGATCATCACCGCCTGCCCCAGATGCAGGGCGAGGAGCGCCGCCGCCGCCAGCCAGCCCGGCGCCGCGCCGAGCCCCGGCGCCCCGAGCGCCCCCCACCAGACCCAGCCCGCCAGCAGCAGCGGCAGCCCCAGCGAGGCCGCCGCCGCGCCGAGGAACAGCGCCTGGAACCCGAGGAACCCGCGCCAGCCGAGGTCGCGCCGCAGCCGCCCCGGCGCGCGCATGTGCACCAACCAGGTCATCAGGAACCCCTTCTGCCAGCGCGAGCGCTGGCGCAGCCAGGCCAGCGGCCGGCGCACCGCCTCCTCGGAGGTCTCCGAATCGATCAGACCGATCCGGTAGCCCGCCCGCGCCAGCCGGATGCCGAGATCGGCGTCCTCCGTCACGTTCCAGGCGTCCCAGCCGCCCAGCCGCTCCAGCACCCGCCGGCGGATGAAGAACGACGTCCCCGCCAGCGTCGGCGGCGCGCCAAGGCGGATCAGCGCCGGCAGCGCCAGCCGGAACCACACCGCGTAGTCGAGCGCGAAGAGCCGCGGCATCCATCCGTCGCCGGTGTTGTAGATGCCGAGCCGCGCCTGCACGCAGGCGAGCCGCGCCGGCGCCGTCGCCAGCGCCGCCGCGGCCCGAAGCAGCTGATCCGCCGCCGGTCGGTCCTCCGCGTCGTAGACGCCGACGATCGTGCCCCGCGCGAAGTCGAGCGCATGGTTCAGCGCCCGCGGCTTGGTCCGCGGCGCCCCCGGCGGCACGGGGATCGTGCGGATCCAGGGCGGCGGACGCGCCGCCGCCACCGCCTCGGCCGTCGCCCGGTCGTCCGCCTCCAGCGCCAGCAGCACCTCGAGCCGCTCCCGCGGCCAGTCGAGCGCGACCAGCCCTTCGATCAGTTCCGCCACCACCGCCGGCTCCCGGTGCAGCGCGACGAGGATGGAGACCGAGGGCAGCCGCTCCGCCGCCGCCGGATGGCGCCTGAGCGCCGGCGCGGCGGGCGGGCGCGGCGGCGGCGCCAGCAGCGCGGCGAGCCGCATCGCCACGTTCGCCATGTTCAGCGTCAGCGCCGCGAGGAACAGCACCGGCAGCACCACC
>DATFKM010000006.1:0-3172 GCA_035268645.1 Paracoccaceae bacterium
GGCCGGGCTTCGGGCCCTACGCCGCCGCCAAGGCGGGGATCGCGCAACTTGCGAAGCAGCTGGCGCTGGAGCTGGCCCCGCGGGTGCGGGTCAACACCGTCGCGCCCTCGGCCGTCGACACGGCGTTCCTGCGCGGCGGCACCGGGCGCTCGGACGAGGCCTCCGGCCCGCCGATCGACGTCGGGGCCTATGCGCGGGCGGTGCCGCTCGGCCGGATCGCGACGGCCGAGGACGTGACCGGGCCGATCCTGTTCCTGCTGTCGGAGGACGCGCGCTACGTCACCGGGCAGACGCTGCACGTCAACGGCGGCACGCACATGCCGTGATCGGCGGCGCTCAGCGACCGTGGGCGTCGGCCGGATCGCCGCGTAGGTCGCCGCCGTTCCCGCGCCAGCGCATCACGGCGGTGGCGGTGGCGATCAGCGCGCCGGTCTCGTCGGTCAGTTCGCCCGCGCCGAAGTAGGACTTGCGCCCGCCGCCGGTCTGGCGCGCCTCGGCGATCAGGCGCCGGCCGCGGGGCTGGCCGACGTAGTTCACCGTCAGCGACAGGGTCATGGCCCGGCGCACCCGCCCGGGCCAGGGGCACCAGCACCCGCAGAAGCCGAGCGCCGTGTCGAGCAGGCCTGCATGGACCCCGCCGTGCGGGATGCCGTGGCGGTTGGTGTGCGCTTCGGCGAGGTCGAGCTCGATGCGGGCGTGGCCTTCCGACCAGGCGGTGAGGCGGAAGCCGATCAGGTCCTGATAGGGATAGGGCGCCTCGGCGGCGATCGGGTCGTGATCGGGCGGGGGAAGGGTGTCGTGCATCGGAGCTCCGGCTCGAGGGGGCGGGTCAGCCTGCGCGCAGGCTCTGGATCAGGCCGCGGCTCATGCGCCGCAGGCGCGTGGGGTTCAGGATCACCGCGGCGGCGTGGGCGAGCAGACGCGGCTCCCCGAGCGCGCCAAGGGCGCGGCGCGCGTCGAAGCGCCGGGCGCGGCGGCGGGCGAGGCCCGGCTCGGCCAGGGCGGCGAGCGCGTCCGAGGCCCAGCGGCGGGCGGCGCGGGAGGGGGGCGCGGGCTCGTCCCAGACGGCGGCGGCGAAGGCGTGGAAGGCGTCGAAGGCGGGCGCGAGGCCGGCTTCGGCGAAGCGCGCCCGGGCGGCGGCGGGGCCGGCGCCGGCGTCCTGCGTCAGCCGCCGCCAGTCCAGCGCGGCGCGGAGCGAGGCGACGCGGGCGGCGTGCCCGCCGTCGGCGATCTGGGCGTGATGGACGAGATGCGTCAGCCGGTCGTCGGGAGCCGGCACGGCGAGACCCGGCAGCGCCGCGGGCCGCGTCCGGTCCGCGAGGCCGGCGAGCGGGGCGGTGCGCCGCCAGCCCAGATCGACATGCAATTCGACGCTGAGGCCCGGGCCGTCGGGGAGCAGGGCGGGGTAGTGGTAGTCGGTCGCGACATGCGCGCGATGATCGCCGCGATAACCCTCTGCCACGAGGGCGGCGACGGCCGCCTCGAGCCTGTCGCGGGGAACGAGCAGATCGAGATCGATCATCGGGCGCCACGGCGCGGGCCGGCCCGATTCGGCGACGAAGGCGGCCCCCTTGAGCGCGACGGCCGAGAGGCCGGCCGCCCGAAGCGTCTCGCCGATGCCGGCGAGCTGCGCGGCGGCGGCGGCGGCGGCCTCGGCGGAGGCGCCGCGCACGGGCGCAAGCGTCAGGCGGGCCGCGGCCGGCGGCAGGCGCGGCGCCAGCGCCGCGGCGACGGGCTCCCCCACGCCGAGGCGCATGGCGGCGGCCAGCGCGCCGAGGGTGTTGGCCGGCGGCGCCTCCTCCGCCGGCGCGCCGGCGTCCCAGGCGCGCATCAGCCGCAGCACGTCCTCGAGGGCCTCGGTCTCCGCCATGTCTCGCCTCGCCGTGACGGCCGGTCGTCGCGCGGCCGGCGGGCCGCGGGCCCGCACGTTCCGCCGCGCCGCGACGCGCCGTCGTGATTTTCCACGTGCAACCGCGGCTGCTGCGAGGCTATTTAGACCACGTGTGGGATGGAAGCGAGCGGCGGTCCGGCGTCAGACGACGGCGGCCGCCGTCGGGCGTGCAGCGAGAGAGGTCCGGCCGTGGACGATTTTCCGGGTCAACGGAGCCGGCAGCAGGAGCGGCGGCGTGAGCGTCCCGAGCCGCTGCGGCCGGAGGGCGGGCCGGCCGCGCCGGCGGGCGAAGGCCGCGAGGAGCCGGACTTCGTGGCGTTGGTCGCGACGGTCTGGCGACAGAAATGGGTGGTGGCGCTGTTCGGCGTCACCTTCGGGCTGCTGGCGATGGCGGTGGTCTACTCGCTGACGCCGCGCTTCCAGGCCGACGCCGTGGTCATGCTCGACAACAACGAGGAGCAGTTCATCGACCTCGAGAGCGTGGTCTCCGGCATCTCGACCGACTTCTTCACGATCATGGCCGAGACCGAGGTGCTCCGCTCGCGCAAGCTCGCGGCGCGGGTGGTGGACGAGCTGAACCTCTCCGAGAGCCCGATGTTCAACCCCGATCTCGTGCCCGAATCCGAGCCGCCGCTGCCGATCGCCATCGTCGTGCAGGCCGTGGAGCTCCTGAAGGGCGTGGTGCGGGGCGCCGTGACCGAGCGCGAGGCGCCGGGGCGGGAGCTGCTGCCGGACGACTATTTCGTGCGCCAGCACGCCATCGACACGCTGCTGCGCATGCAGTCGGTCGAATCGATCGACAACACCTACGTCTACCGGATCACGATCGAGACCGTGGATCCGATCCTCTCGGCCCGCATCGCGAACACCTTCGCCGAGGTCTACATCACCGACCAGCTCGAGACGAAGTTCGAGGCGACCCAGGCCGCGACCGAGTGGCTGTCCGAGCGGGTGGCGGAGCTGAAGACCGAGCTGGAAGCCTCCGAGGCGGAGATCGAGGACTACAACAGCCGCACCTCGCTCGTCTCCGAGGCGGTGCTCGCGGCCATGAGCCGGCAGCTCAAGGAGCTGCGCGAGCGGCGGACGGAGCTGCGGACCTCCACGGACGAGGGCGCCGCCCGCGCCGAGACGCTCCGCACCGCGATCGCGGCGGGGGACTACCGGCTCCTCGCCGCCGAATCCGGCGTCGCGCGGATCGCCGAGCTGTACGCCGACCTCGAGGCGCTGCGCGCCGAGAGCGCCGACGAGCGGGCCGTCGCGACGGCCGAAGCGCGCCTGGTG
>DATFKM010000007.1:0-2902 GCA_035268645.1 Paracoccaceae bacterium
ACCCGCTCCGGCGCCATCTCCGCGGCCGCGGCGGCCAGCGCCGCGCCGGTGTGCGAGCCGTAGACCGGACAGCGCGGCAGCCCCAGCGCCGCCATCGCCTCCAGCACCACGGCGGCGAAGTCCGGCGCCTCGGGCCGCGCCATCGGCATCGGATCGGAGAGGCCGAAGCCCGGCAGGTCGAGGCAGACGCAGGCGAAGCGCGGCGCCAGCCGCTCCGCCAGCGGCAGCACCGCGGCCGAGGAGCGCGGGCTCTCGTGCAGCAGCACCACCGGCGGCCCGGCGCCGAGGAACCGCGCCCGCACCAGCAGGCCCGAGGGCAGCGCCAGGATCGCCTGCCGCTCCCGCCCCGCCTCGCACGCCGCCCCGCCCGAGGTCAGCCGCTCCGCATCCCCGAGGTCAGGTCCCTCGCCCATCGCGCATCCCTCTCCGTCACGCCGCGCCTCCGCCGGGGGCGCGGGCCTCGGGGGCATCGAGCCCCCTCGGCCCGCCTCGGCGCGTTCCGCGCCGAGAGGCACGGCCCCGACGGTCCCGCGCCGGGGGGATGTCGGGCCCGCCCCGCTTGGCGTAGGAAGGACGCAGCCGGCGTTCCGGCACAAGCCCGAACCGATGCGGACCGACATGCGCCTCGACCGACCTCGACCCCTCCCCGCCCTGCCGGGCCTCGCCGCCCCCCCGCGCCGCCCGCCCTCCGCCGCGGGGCGCCGATGCGCCTGATCCTCACCGCCGACTGGCAGCTCGGAAAGGGCTTCGGATCCGTCCCGCCCGACGCCGGCGCCCTCTTGCGCCGCGCCCGGCTCGACGCCGTCGCGCGCATCGCCGCGCTGGCGACGGAGCGCCGGGCCGACGCCGTCCTCGTCGCCGGCGACGTGTTCGACCACGCCGCCCCGACGGACGAGACGCTGCGCCGCATGCTCGGCGCCCTCGCCGGCTTCTCCGGCCCCTGGGTGCTGCTCCCCGGCAACCACGACCCGGCCCTGCCGGAAAGCGCCTGGACCCGGCTCGCCCGCCTCGGCCTCCCCCCGAACCTCCACCTCGCCGACCGGGCGGCGCCCATCGCGATCGGCGAGGCGGCGGTCCTCCCCGCCCCGCTCTCGCGCCGGCACGAGGCCGCCGACCTCACCGCCTGGTTCGACGCCGCCGAAACGCCGGGCGCCCGTTTCCGCATCGGCCTCGCCCACGGCGCCGTCGAGGGGCTGCTGCCCGAGGGCGCCGACGCCCTCAACCCGATCGCCCGCGACCGGGCCGAGCGCGCGCGGCTCGACCTGCTCGCCCTCGGCGACTGGCACGGCACCCTGCAGGCCGGACCCCGCGCCTGGTATCCCGGCACGCCCGAGCCCGACCGCTTCCGCGCCAACGCGCCCGGCGCCGTGCTCCTCGCCACGCTCCGCGACGGCGCCCCGCCCGAGGTCGAGCGCATCGAGACCGCGCGCCACCCCTGGCGCCGCGCGACGCTCACGCTCGCCCCCGGCCTCGACCCCGCGGCGGAGATCGAGCCCTTGCTCGCCCCCGGCCCGGCCGGCGGCGAGCCGATGATCCGCCTCGACGTCGCCGGCGTCTGCGACCTCGCCGCCCACGCCGCGCTGAGCGAGGCGGCCGAGGCCGCGCGCGCCCGCGCCCTGCATCTCGCGCTCGACGAGACGGCGCTGAGCCTGACGCCGTCGGACGCCGATCTCTCCGCCATCGCCGCGGCCGGCTTCGTGCGCGACGCCGCCGACCGGCTCGCCGCCCTGCTCGAGGGGCCGGAGGCCGCCACGGCCCGCCGCGCCCTCGCGCATCTGCACGCCCTCGCCGAGGAACGCCGCGAATGACCCCCCCGCCGCAGGCCCGCCCCGCATGATGCGCCTCGAAGCGATCCGCGTGCGGGACTTCCGCAAGCTCGCCGCACCGGTGGAGCTGGCCGGCCTCGACCCCGGCCTCTGCGTCGTCGCGGGCGACAACGAGGCCGGCAAGTCGACCCTGCTCGACGCCCTGCGCGCCGCCCTCTTCGAGCGGCACAACGTCGGCGGCGCGACGCTGGACGCGATGATGCCCTTCGGCTCCGTCGTCTCGCCGCATGTCGAGCTGGACTTCACCCTCGCCGGCCGGCCCTTCCGTCTCGCCAAGACCTTCGGCAAGGGCGCCGCCGCGCGGCTCGAGACCCCCGAGGGGACCTTCGCCGGCCCCGACGCCGACGCGAGGCTCGCCGCGCTCTTCGGCTTCGAGGAGATCCGCGGCCGCGCCGGCGAGGATCAGCGCCGCGCCGCCCGCGGCCACATGGGCCTTCTCTGGATGGAGCAGGCCCGCGTCCACCACGGCCTCGAGATCGGCGAGACCGCCCGCCGCACCCTCCGCGGCGCGCTCGAGGCGGAGGTCGGCGACGTGCTCGGCGGCGACGGCGCCTCGGAGATCCTCGAAGCCGCGCGAGCCCGCCGCGCCGCCTATCTCACCCGCACCGGCCGCCCGACCGGCGCCCTCGCGGACGCGACCGCCGAGGCCGAGCGCCGCCGGGCCGAGGCCGACGCCGCGGCCGCCGAACTCGCGGAGTGGGAGGCCGAGGCCGACGCCCTCGCGCGGGACCGCGCCGACCGCGCCGCCTTCGACGCCGAGCGCCGGCTCGAGACCCTGGCCGAGCGCCTCGCCGCGGCCGAGGCCGCCCTCGCCGAGGCCGAGCGCGCCGAGACCGCCGCCAAGGCCGCCGCCGAGGCCCGCGCCCGCGCCGCGCGGGAGGCCGACGCCGCCCGCCGCGCCCGCGCCGACCGCGCCGCCCTCGCCCGGGCCGCCGCCGAGGCCGACGCCGCCCTCCCCGCGCTCCGCGCCGACGCCGAAGCGGCCGCAACCGCGCGGAACGATACCCGAACACGCGTCGCCGAAGCCCGCGCGCGTCGCGAAACCGCCCGCACCCGCCTCCGCGAAACCCGCGCCG
>DATFKM010000008.1:0-18655 GCA_035268645.1 Paracoccaceae bacterium
CTCGGAAGCCTTGCGCCCGCCGGCCGCCCGTCCGCTTCAGAGGCGGCGGGCGACGACGAAGCGGCTCGGCGGGCTCGCGGGCAGGTTCGCGGTCTCGAGGATCTCGAAGCCCGCGGCCTCGATCGTGGCGTCGAGGCCGGCGACCGAGAGGTAGCGCACCGGCGGCGCCTTGCCGACGAGCCGCATCAGCGGGATCAGCACCCGGAACAGCGGATTGCCGTCGGCGAGGCAGGGCGTCTTGGTGATCAGGAGACCGCCGGGCTTCACCTGCGCGCCGAGGGCGTGGATCGTCGCCGTCGGATCGTCGACGAGGTGCAGAAGGTTGAAGGCCATCACCGCGTCGAAGGGCGCGTCGGGCGCCGGCGCCTCGGCCGGCGCGACGCGGAAGGTCGCGGCGGCGTCCTCGGTCGCCGCCCTCTCCCGCGCGATGGCGATCATCTCCGGCGAGACGTCGGTCGCCTCGATCGAGGCGAGCGAGGGCGCGAGGCGCAGCGCGGTGGAGCCGGTGCCGCAACCGACCTCGAGCGCCGACCAGGTCGGCTCGAGCCGGGCGCGGACGCGGTCCAGCGTCGCCTCGTAGGCGGCGGGGTCGCGAACCGGGGTGGCGGCGTATTTCCGGGCGATCTTGTCCCAGAACGGGGCGGGCGGTGCGGCGGCGAGGTCCTGCGGCAGGGCCGGGGCTTGCATGGGGCGTCTCCTTTGCGGCTGACGCAGGAGATAGCCATGCGCGGCTTTCGGAGGAATTGCCTGAATCCGTCCCTGTGTTATGCGTTTCTGCATGACTTGGCAGGGCGTGCGCTTCGACTGGACCCGCGCGAGGGCCTTCCTCGTGACCGCGGAGGAGGGCTCGTTCTCGGCCGCGGCGCGGGCCCTCGGGCTGACGCAGCCGACGCTCGGGCGACAGGTGGCGGCGCTGGAGGAGGAACTCGGCGTCGCGCTGTTCGACCGGGTGGGCCGGACGCTGGCCCTGAGCCCGGCGGGGCGGGATCTGCTGGCGCATGTCCGGCGGATGGGCGAGGCGGCGGAGTCGCTGAGCCTCGCCGCCGCGGGCCGCTCGGAGACGGTGGAGGGACGCGTCAGCGTCACGGCGAGCGACGCGGCGGCGGCCTGGCTGCTGCCCCCGGCGCTGGCGCGGCTGCGCCGGCTGGCGCCGGGGCTGACGGTGGAGGTCGTCGCCTCCAACGGATTCGCCGACCTGCGCCGGCGCGAGGCGGACGTGGCGCTGCGCCATGCCCGCCCGACGGAGCCGGACCTGATCGCGCGGCGCCTCGGCGACTCGCGGGCGCGGATCTACGCGGCGACGGCGCTGTTGGAGCGGGTCGGGCGGCCGGCGGACGTGGCGGCGCTCTCGGCGATGGATTTCGTGGGTGCGCCGCCGCTCGCGCGGATGATCGCGGGCCTCGCGCCGATGGGCGTGAGGCTGAGCGAGGCGAGCTTTCCGCTTCTGAGCGAAAGCGGCGTCGCGATGTGGGAGATGGTGCGCCGCGGCCTCGGCGCCGGGGTGATGATGGAGGAGATCGCGGCGCTGACGCCCGAGGTGGAGGAGGCGCTGCCGGGGCTGCCCCCGATCCCCGTGCCGGTCTGGCTGGTGACGCATCGCGAGCTGCGCGAGAGCCGTCGCATCCGGCTGGTGTTCGACGTGATGGCCGAGACGCTGGGGCCGCCCTAGCCCTCCGTCGCGGGCGGCGGCGCGAGGCGGATCGCGGCCGGCGGACCGGAGGCGGCGAAGACGCGGATGCCGGCGGCTGTCTGCACCGCGCCGCCTCTGAGCAGGCGGTCGGCGCGGACGGCCCGCTGCGCGGGGGCGCCGGGTCCGGCGGGCAGGGCCTCGGGGTCGGCGCCGTTGAGCTCGGGCGGGGCGGCGAGAAAGTCGAATTCGAGGAAGCCGTCGGGGGCGAGGCGCCCGCCGTCCCGGGGCCGCAGGAGCGCCTGGAACCAGCCGGGCGTCGGCGCGGCGCCGTATGCGGTCAGGAGGCGTCCGTCCCGGGTGACGCCGAGTTCGAGCCGGTCGACGGAGGCCACGGGGCGGCGGACGATCTCGGCCTCGGAGATGCGGGCCTCGGGCTGCGGCTCCGGCGGGCGGCTGGGGGCGAGCGCTTCGAACTCCACCTCGGGCGCGGCGTCGGAGACGGTCGAACAGCCGGCCAGCGCTGCCAGCGCGGCCGCGGCGAGGGCGCGGCTGAGGAGGTCGGCGCGGTGCGGCATGGGGCTGTCTCCGGGCTCGTTGCGGCAAGCGCGGGATAGCGCCGATCGCCGGGCGAAGGGAAGGGGCGTCGCGGCGCCTTGCGGGCCGGGGGCGCCGCCGCTACCTCGCCGGGTGGGCAGGACAGGGAGTGCGCCATGACCGCCGCCGACGGGACCACGGAAGCCTTCGAGGAGATCGCCGAGACCTTCGAGTTCCTCGACGACTGGGAGGACCGCTACGGCTACGTCATCGAGCTCGGCAAGAAGATGGAGCCGCTGGACGACGCGCTGAAGGGGCCGGAGACGAAGGTCGACGGCTGCGCCAGCCAGGTCTGGATCGCGCCGCGCCTCGAGTCGGGGCCGCCGACGCGGCTGCATTTCCGCGGCGACAGCGACGCGCTGATCGTGAAGGGGCTGATCGCGATCCTCACCTCGCTCTACAGCGGGCGGACGGCGGACGAGATCCTGGAGACCGACGTCGAGGCGGCGCTTGGGCGGCTGCAGCTTCAGGATCACCTGTCCTCCCAGCGCTCCAACGGGTTGAAGGCGATGGTCAGGCGGCTGCGCGACCTCGCCGCGGCGCAGAAGGCGGCCTGAGCGCCGCAGAAGGCGCAATTCGCCGGAAATCGTGACGAGGAAAGGCGGAAAACGTCTCACAGCGTCGGATTCGGGCGGCGTGGCGGCGTGCCGTGGCGCTATCGCTTCAGGACGAGGGATGCGGACAAGGGGACGGCCATGGCGGACGACGGCGACGATCTCGTGCTCGCGGAGCTCGACGACGACGACCTGGTGCAGCAGATGCACGACGACCTCTACGACGGCCTCAAGGCCGAGGTGGAGGAGGGCGTGAACATCCTGCTGGAGCGGGGCTGGACGCCCTACGACGTGCTGACCCGGGCGCTGGTGGCCGGCATGACGGTCGTCGGACGGGATTTCCGCGACGGCATCCTCTTCGTGCCCGAGGTGCTGCTGGCGGCGAACTCGATGAAGGGCGGCATGGCGATCCTGCGCCCGCTGCTGGCCGAGACCGACGCGCCGAAGATGGGCAAGATGGTGATCGGCACGGTGAAGGGCGACATCCACGACATCGGCAAGAACCTCGTCTCGATGATGATGGAGGGGGCGGGCTTCGAGGTCGTCGACCTCGGCATCAACAACGCCGTCGAGAGTTATCTGGACGCGCTGGAGCGCGAGGAGGCCGAGATCCTCGGCATGAGCGCGCTGCTGACCACGACGATGCCCTACATGAAGGTGGTGATCGACGCGATGGTCGAGCGGGGCGTGCGGGACCGGCACATCGTGCTCGTCGGGGGCGCGCCGCTGAACGAGGAGTTCGGCCGCGCGATCGGGGCGGACGCCTATTGCCGGGACGCCGCGGTGGCGGTGGAGACGGCGAAGGCGCTGGTCGCGGCGCGCAAGCACAACCAGATGGCCGCGGTCGGCTGAGCCGGGCGAGGGAGCCGGCGATGTCGGAGCGGGTCCGGGTGATCGCCTGCGGGGCGCTGGCGCGGGAGATCCTGGCGGTGCTGCGGGCCGACGGGCTCGATCATGTCGAGCTCGCCTGCCTGCCGGCGGACCTGCATCTGCGGCCGGAGCGCATTCCCGACGCGGTCGAGGCGGCGGTGGCCGAGGCGCGGGCGGCCGGCGCGGCGCGGGTGTTCGTCGCCTACGCCGATTGCGGGACCGGGGGCCTTCTGGCGGCGCGCTGCGCGGCGCTCGGCGTCGAGATGATCCCCGGGCCGCATTGCTATGCCTTCTTCGACGGGGTCGAGCGCTTCGAGGCGCGGGGCGACGCGGAGATGCGCTGCTTCTACCTGACGGACTTCCTGGCGCGGCAGTTCGACGCCTTCGTCTGGCGGCCGATGGGCCTCGACCGGGCGCCGGAGCTGCGGGACATGCTGTTCGGCCATTACGAGACGCTGGTGCATCTGGCGCAGACGGAGGATCCCGAGCTGGACCGGCTGGCGCGGGAGGCGGCGGCGCGGCTGGGCCTGCGGCACGAGCGGCGGGTCACCGGCTACGGCGATCTCGCCGCGTTCCTCGCGCGGGCGGCCTAGCCCGCGCGGGGCCGAGCCCGGCCTCAATCCCGAACGATGCGGAGCTTCGGGCGCTTGCCGTTTTCGGGGTCGCGCGGGGCGTCCGGATTGCCCTCGATCTTGGTGAGGCGCGGGCCTTCGGGCTCGGACGGCGTCTCGGCCGGAGGATCGGTGCGGCGGCGCCTGGGGCCCTGCCAATTCGCCGAGGGCTCGGCGAAGCCGGCGGCGGGGGGCGGCCCGGCCTTGGCGCCGAGCGGGTCGAAGCGGCGAGAGCCGGGGCCGGTCTCGATCGGCAGAAGGCGAGAGCCGAGGCAGCGCAGGCGCATCGGCGCGGCGGGGCGGCGCCGGCGCGAGACGCCGACGATCGCCACGCATCCGAGCACCCGGTCGAGATCGCCGAGTTCGGAGCGCAGCGGCAGCAGCAGGATCTCGCCGGTCCAGCTTTCGCCCGCGGCGTCCTCGCCCCTCACGCGCATCACGCCGACGCCGGGGCCGGAGAGGGTGCGATGCGCGAGGTCGGTTATGTCGTGGGCGTGCGCGTCGGTCATCACGCCCTCGGCCAGCATGCCGCGCGCCTCCATGCCCAGCATTTCGCAGAGCGCGGTGCCGGCGAGGCGGAAGCGCAGCTGGCCGTGGGCGAGCGCCTCGAAGATGAACATCGATTCGAGCGTGTCGGCGATGCGACGCGGGTCCACCTCCGAGCGCGAGGGGGCGTCCCGCCCGGCGCGCAGCTCGTTCCAGTAGTCGTAAAGGGTGCGGGTCTTGGGGTGATCCATCACGCGCTCGGATTTGCGGTAAGTGCGTAGCATCTCAAGGCGGCCCCTTCCAGTGTGGCGCGGCGGCCCCGCGGGCCTCCGGCGCTCTCGATCAATCGGAATTTAACGGACTTCGACATGACTGTGACGCGATGTCAGTCTTAACGCCCGGTCAATCTTCGTTAACGCCGCCCGAGGCGGCGGGCCGACGGCGCTTCGATTGCTCCGGCGGGGGGGCGCCGCTATGGTCCGCGCGGTCCGGGACGGGAGGGCGCGCGCCATGCAGAGCATGACCGGCTTCGCGGCGCGGGAAGGGCGTGACGGCGCCCTCGCCTGGCGCTGGGAGCTCAGATCGGTGAACGGGCGGGGGCTCGACCTGCGCTGGCGCGGCCCCGAGGGGCGCGACGCGGTGGAGGCCAAGTTCCGCGAGGCGGTGAAGGCGCGGATCTCGCGCGGCTCGCTCAACGTCTCGCTGCGGCTCACGCGCCCGGCGGGCGCCGTGCCGGCGCGGCTCGACCCCGAGGCGCTGGAGGCGGCGCTGGCGCTGGTGCGGCAGGCGGCGGAGGCGGCGCGCGCGGCGGGCTTCGAGCTCGCCCCCGTCTCGCCCGAGGCGCTGCTGTCGCGGCCGGGCGTCGTGCCGGCCGGCGAGGCCGAGCCTTCGCCGGGCGAGCGCGTGGCGCAGGACGCCGAGATCCTCGCCGACGGAGAACTGGCGCTCGATGCGCTGGTCGCCTCGCGCGGGGAGGAGGGCGCGCGGCTGGCGGCGATCCTTTCCGCGCAGCTCGACGAGGTGGAGCGGCTGATCGCCGGAGCGGCGCGGGCCGCCGAGGCGCGGGCGGCGGAGGCCGGGCCGATGCTGCGCCGGCGTCTGGAGGCGCTGAGCGCCGCGGGCGCGCCGGCCGAGGTGGCGCCGGAGCGGCTGGCGCAGGAGCTGGCGCTGCTGGCCGTGAAGGGCGACGTGGCGGAGGAGCTGGACCGGCTGCGCGCCCACGTCGCCGCGGCGCGCGACCTGCTGGCCGCCGAGGGGCCGGTGGGCCGACGGCTCGACTTTCTCGTCCAGGAGTTCAACCGGGAGGCCAACACGCTGTGCTCGAAGTCGGATTTCACCGCGCTGACCGCGGTCGGGCTGGAGCTGAAGACGGTGATCGACCGGATGCGCGAGCAGGCGCAGAACGTGGAATGACCGCGCCGCTCGGAGGGCAGGCGAGGCTCGGGCGCCGCAGGGGCGTGCTGTTCATCCTGTCCTCGCCCTCCGGCGCGGGAAAGTCGACGCTGGCGCGGCGGCTGCTGGCGGACGACGCGGCGTTCGACTTCTCGATCAGCGCGACCACGCGGCCGCCCCGGCCGGGCGAGCTGGACGGGCGAGAATACCGCTTCCTCTCGCGCGAGGCGTTCGAGGCGATGGTCGGTGCGGGCGAGTTCCTCGAGCACGCGGAGGTGTTCGGCAACCTCTACGGCACGCCCAAGACGCCGGTGGAGGCGAGCCTCGCGGCCGGACGGGACGTGCTGTTCGACGTCGACTGGCAGGGCGGGCAGCAGCTGCGCAACTCTGCGCTGAAGGACGCGGTGGTGTCGGTGTTCATCCTGCCGCCCTCGATCGCGGAGCTGGAGCGGCGGCTGCGCGAGCGCGGCCAGGACGCCGCCTCGGTGATCGAGGCGCGCATGGCGCGGGCGCGCGACGAGATCAGCCATTGGGACGCCTACGACTACGTGCTCGTGAACGAGGATCTGGACGCCTGCGAGGGCGAGGTGCGCGCGATCCTCGCGGCGGAGCGGCTGCGGCGCGGGCGGCGGCCGGGGCTGACGGTCTTCGTGCAGGGATTGAACCGGGAATTCGAGGAGCGCAGGGGTTGACGCTGTATTCGCTGGACGGAACGACGCCGGAGGCCGGGGGCTGCTGGGTGGCGCCTGGGGCGGCGGTGATCGGGGACGTGACGCTGGGCTTCGAGTGCTCGGTCTGGTTCGGGGCGGTGCTGCGCGGCGACACCGAACGGCTGAGCTTCGGCGAGGGGACCAACCTGCAGGAGCATGTCGTCTGCCACGCCGATCCGGGCTTTCCGCTGACGGTGGGCGAGGAGGTGACGGTCGGCCACCGGGCGATCCTGCACGGCTGCACCGTGGGCGACGGCGCGCTGATCGGGATGGGCGCCATCGTCCTGAACGGCGCTCGGGTCGGCGCCGGGGCGTTGATCGGCGCCGGGGCGCTGGTGACGGAGGGCCGCGAGATCCCGCCGGGCTGGCTCGCGGTCGGCTCGCCGGCGAAGCCGGTGCGCGAGCTGTCGGCCGACGAGATCGGCGCGCTCCGCCTCAGCGCGCGACGCTACCGCGAGAAGATGCGGCGGTTCCGGGACGGGCTGTCGCCTGCCTGACGGTCAGGTTCGCGTTCCGGAACGCTGGGCCGCGTGTCGGGCGTTGCGGCGATGAAGCCGATCGAGGCGATCTTCTGAATGCGAAACGCAGGGAGGGTCGCCGTGCAGGGCCGTTCGGAGGTGGGGTGGCGCGCCGTCGCGGCGGCGCTGGCGCTGACGGGCCGCGCGTCGCCGGAACGGGTGGTCTCGACGCGGACGGGGCTGCCGGAGGGCGCGGCGGTGGCTGGTCCCGGGGCTCTGCGCGACGGTGCTGGCGGTCGAGGGGACCGTGCTGGGGCCGGACGGCGCGGCGCTTGAAACGCTGCGCGACGAGCGGGGGCGTCCATTCGGGCGGCGCGCTTCGCCCGTCGCGAATCCGAGCGCACCTATGTCCGGCCGACGGAGGCGATCGTGGCGGCGGCGCTCGACCGCTGCCTCGGCTCGCTGGCGAGGGCGCTGCGGGCCTCGCCGCTCCGGGAGCCGTGACGGCGGTTCAGGCGGGGGGTGTCGCGGTCAGGATCAGCGCCGTTTCCGTGCGTTGAACGGCCAAGCCGGCATGGGCTTCCCTCGCGTGGCGGCCGGCGAGGAGCCAGTGGACGTCACGGGGGGTGGGGGGCGGCGCCGCGGGCGCGTCGCTCAGCCAGAGCTCCGCCGGTTCGGGGGCTGCGACGACGGGCCCTTCGGCCCGAACGGCGAAGCCGCCGGTCGCCCGCTCCCGCATCGTGACCATGCCGCCGCGGGGCAATGACGAGGCCGCCGCCTGGAGCAGGTTGAGGCGCAGGCGCGCGGCGCGGCGGGTGCTGTCGCCGTCGCCCTCCGGCCAGTCGAGTTCGGCGCGCTGGTGGGCGAACCAGCGCCGGGCGATGCGGCGGACGCCGGCGAGGCCCGCGCTTTCGCCCGCGGGCGCGGGGCCGAAGGCGAGGCGGAGGAACTGCAGGCTCGCGGCGAGCTTGTCGGCGCTGTCGGCCACGAGGTCGAGCTCGGGCCCCGGGGGGCCGCCGATCTCGCGCATCAGTTCTACGCCGTTGCCGATGGCGCCGGCGGGCGATATCAGGTCGTGGCACAGACGAGCGGCGACGAGGCCCGCGATCTCGGGTTCGCCGAGGCGTCGGGTCGCCGGCCCCGCGGCGGCCGTGGCGGCATCGGTCATGCGGCGTTCCTTCGGAGACGTCGATCCCTCCCCACGCTCATGCGGCACGCTGGAGCCGAGAGGTGAAGAATGCATGAATGGCTGGAGCCCGGCACGCTCGTGCGGTTGCGCGGCGCCCCGGACTGGGGCGTCGGCCAGGTGCAGTCGGTGATCGGAGGCCGGGCGACGGTCAATTTCGAACATCAGGGCAAGGTGGTGATCGCGCTGGATCGTGCGGAACTCGAACTGGTCTTCGACCGTGACTGACTGCCTGTTCGCCGATCGGTTTTCAACCGTTGGTAGAGGAAATGCCGCTTGATCTCACGTGATTCCGCCGCCCGTTGCGCCGGATCGACACCCGCCATATGGTCCGCGACCGCCGGTTCGCCGGGCCCGGAGCACGAGGAGCGGCCGAGGATGCAGATCGACGCGGGGCGCTTCACCGTCCGCCTTGCGCGCGACGACGCCGACGTCGCGGCGGCCCAGCGTCTGCGCTACCGGGTGTTCGTCGAGGAGCTCGGCGCTTCGGCCAGCCCGGCGGAGCACGCGGCGCGGCGCGAGATGGACGAGTTCGACGCGCATTTCGAGCATCTGATCCTGATCGACAACGAGACGGCGAGCGACGATCCGCTGGACCGCGTCGCCGGCGCCTACCGCCTGATGACGGGCCAGCGGGCGCGCGAGGGCATCGGATTCTACGGAGCCACGGAATACGACCTCTCCAAGCTCGAGAGCCTCGGGCGGGAGGTCGTGGAGCTCGGTCGGTCCTGCGTCGGGTCGGAGGTGCGGGGCGGCGCCGCGATGCACCTCCTCTGGAGCGGGCTGGGGGAGTTCGTGACCGCCCGCGGCATCGAGATCATGTTCGGCGTGGCGAGCTTTCACGGCGCCGATCCCGAGCCGATCGCGCACGCGCTCAGCTTCCTGCACCACGAGCATCTGGCGCCCGAGGACCTGCGGGTGCGCGCGCTGCCGGAGCATTATCATCCCATGGATCTGCTCCCGCGCGAGGCGGTGGACCGCAAGCAGGCGGCGCGGCAGATCCCGGCGCTGATCAAGGCCTATCTGCGGCTCGGCGGCTTCGTGGGGGAGGGGGCTTTCGTGGACCGGGACTTCAACACCGTCGACGTCTGCCTGCTGATGGACACCACGCGCATGGTGCAGCGCTACCGCAACTTCTACGGCAAGGCGGCGGATGCCGGCTGACGCCTCGACCGACGCGACCTGGCGCGGGGCGGAGCCGCCGGACTTCGGCGCGCCTTCGGCGCGGGCCAAGGCGGCGGGGGGGCTGAGGATCGCGGCGGCGACCGTGGCGACCGGGGTGCTGCTGGTGTTCTACGTGGCCTTCCGGGCGGTGGAGAAGGTCCGGCCGCGCTTCCGCTGGCGCGAGGGGGTGCAGCGGCTCTGGGCGCGGACCGTCGCGCGACTCTGCGGGATCCGCGTGCGGAGGATCGGCACGCCGATGCCTCATGGCGGGGCGCTGGTGGCCAATCACGTCAGCTGGTCCGACATCTTCGTGCTGGTCGGCGCGGCGCGGATGACCTTCGTGGCGAAGGCGGAGGTGCGGGCCTGGCCCGGCGTCGGCGCCATCGCCGCGCTCTGCGACACGGTGTTCATCGAGCGCCGGAGGAGCGCCGCGAAGGCGCAGGAGGCGGAACTGAAGGCCCGGATGCAGGCCGGCGACCGGCTCGTGTTCTTTCCCGAAGGCACCAGCACCGACGGGCGGCGCGTGCTGCCGTTCCGCTCCACGCTGTTCGCCGCCATGGCTTCGGAAGAGCTGCGCGACACGGCCTGGGTGCAGCCGGTCTCGGTCGTCTACCACGCGCCGAAGGGCGAGCCGGAGGCGTTCTACGGCTGGTGGGGGGACATGTCCTTCGGCGGACACGTCTGGACGGTGCTGACGCGAAGCTTCGGCGGCCGCGCCGAGGTGGTGTTCCACGAGCCGGTCAGGGCCGCGGATTTCGCGGACCGCAAGCTGCTCGCCGCGCATTGCTGGCGCGAGGTGGAGAAGGGCGTGCGCGAGCGGCTCTAGTCGCCCAGCGCCTCGGCGAGGCGCAGCAGCGCGGCGGGCAGGTCGTCCTCCCAGATCGCCGGATCCGGCGCCGCGAAGTCGGCGAAGGGTCCGATCTCCCGCGCGAGGGTCTCGGTCAGGCCGCCTTCGGCGAGGATGGGCGTCTCGATGATCTCCGACCACCATTCGAAGAAGTCGCTCGGCGCAGGCTCCGCGGCGCCGAGCGCGCCGGCGACGAGCGGCGAGACCCGCACGTAGTCGGCGCCGGCCTCCGCCGCCGTCATCGCATCGTGGCGGGAGGCGGTGCAGGCGACGCCGAGGATCGCGTCCTTGCCGAGTTCGTCGCGCAGCTTGCGCAGGGGGGCGGCGCGGTATTCGACCTCGACCCCGTCGAGGCCGAGCGGACCGACCAGCCTGGGATGGCCGGCGATCAGCAGCGCGACGTCGGCGGCGTGGCAGGGCTCGCGCAAGGCGTCCGCGGCGCGGCGCAGTTCCGCCTCGTCCGCGCCCGGCCGGTCGAGGCGGACGGAGGCCACGGTTCCCGTCGCCAAGGCGGCGGGAAGCGCCGCGGCGATCGCATCGAGCGGGGCGCGCGGCGGCGTCGGCAGGAGCAGTCGGGGGCGTCGGGCCATGCCGATCCGCTTGCGCCGAAAGGGCGCGTGGGTCAACCCAGCACGGGGTCCTCGGCGCGATGCGCGCAGTCGTCGCGGGGGCAGATGCGGCAGTTCGGGCCGACGGGCTCGGGCGTCTCGCGCGGGGCGGCGGCGTAGAGGGTGCGCGCCGCAGCCTGCGCCGGGAGGGCGAGCAGGATCGCCTGGAGCGGGGCGCGGCGAGGCCAGGTCTCGGACCCGGCCGGATCGGCGCGCGCGACGAAGATCCAAGGGTCGCCGCGCGGGAAGGCGGCGAGCTGGCGGAGCGTGCGCCCGGGCTCCGAAAGCGCACGGTAGACCGCCCAGAGCGGGCACGCGGCGCCGAGGCGCGGCAGCGCGAGGCCCGGCAGCAGACGGCGCTCCAGCGCCTGTCCGGCGGCGTTCACGCGCAGGAAGGCGGCGCGCGGCGCCGGTTCCGGCAAGGCGGTCAGCCGTCGCGCGAGGCGGGCCGGGGGCAGCGCGAAGCGCTCGGCGAGGGCGTCGAGGTCCCAGCCGAGCGCCTCGCCCTCCGAGAGCAGGAGGTCGGCCGGGGCGAGGCGGGCGTCGGCCGCGGCGGCGAGGAGCGCCTGACGCGCGCGGCGCGCGACGGCGGGGGCGACCAGGCGCGGGCGCGCGACGATGACGGCTTGAGCGGCAGTGCCGTCGGCGGCCTCGGCGAGGGCCTCGGCGAGGGCGAGCCGGCGGGCGCCCGGGTCGACCGAGATGGTCGACGGGAAGAGATCCAGCGCGGCCGCTTCCGCGGCGAGCCGGGCGTCCACCTCGGTCCAGGGGGGCGCCGTCGACATGCCGGGCGCTTCGGTCGGTCCGGGCGCCCCTCGCCGATCCGCTCCGCGGATCGGCGGCGCGTCGCGAGCGGGGGGCGGAGCCTCCCCGAGCGGCGCGCGCGCGCCCGAAGGCGGGGCGGACGGCTCGAGCGCGGCGAAGCGGTTGCTCGCGCCGAGGAAGGCCTCCTCCACCTCCTCGGCCGGGGATGAGGCGGCGGTCTCCCGGTGCGCCGAATCGAAGAACTGCGCGAGCGAGCCCGCGACCTCCGAGAGCCGGCCGCTCTCCTCCTCCAGCAGCCGATGGAAGCGGCTGCGCTGGGCGGGCTCGATGTCCTCGACCGAGGCGAGGATCTCCGAGGCCGAGCGGATCGCGGCGATGCGGTCCAGCATGGCGTGCAGCGTGGCCGAGAGGGCGGGATCGTGCGCGAGCCGGTCCGACAGCGCCTCGACCGCGCGAAGGCTCTCGCTGCGGGCGGTCCAGGCGCGCACGAGGGCGCGGGCCCAGTCGGGATGGCGCCCGAGCAGGTCGCGCGCGTCGTCCGGGTCGAGCGCCAGGTCGGCGAAGTCGGCCTCCGCGGCCAGTTCCGCGAGGCGGTCGGCGAGGCGGCGCTCCACCGCGCCGTCGAGTTCGGCCGGATCGAGCGCGAGGGCGCGGGCCGCGCGGGCGACGATGCCGGGGGAGGCGCGACGCTTGCTGCGCTCGATCAGGTTCAGATAGCTCGGCGAGATCCCCATCGCCGCGGCCAGGTCGGCCTGGCGGAGGCCGGCGGCGCGGCGGCGTTCGCGGATGCGCAGGCCGATCAGGGTCTCCGGCATGGATCTACACGTCTCGTCCGGGGGGCGGCCGCGTGCCGCGCTGCGGCGTCGGACCGTTTCGCTCCGATACGGGCGCCGCCCAACGCGTTCGCGCACCACGCATTTATCCGTCGCTTGTCATGATATTGACAGGTTCGCACATGCACAATGAAAAATAATGACAAAATAATACTTATAAATCAGGCACTTGTTGAATTATTGACGGCGTTGTGCGACAAAGCTGCAAGGCGAAAGCCTTGGCGTCCGCCCTCGTCGGCCCCGGGAGGGGGCCCGGCGGACGCGAGCGAAGACCGCCCAGGGAGGGACGAGCATGTCCAAGTTCGAGATCAGCCGTCGCCGGCTGCTGAAGACCACCGCCATCGCGGGCGCCGGCCTCGCCGCGCCGACGATCTGGTCGCGACCCGCCTACGCCTACACCAACGAGCCGACCGGCTCGACCGTCACGCTCGGCTTCAACGTGCCCCAGACCGGCGCCTACGCCGACGAGGGCGCCGACGAGCTTCGGGCCTACGAACTCGCGGTCGAGCACATCAACGCGGGCGGCGGCGGCATGCTCGACACCTTCTCGTCGAAGGCGCTTTCGGGCGGCGGCGTCAACGGCAAGACGGTCGAGTTCGTCACCGGCGACACCCAGACCAAGTCCGACGCCGCGCGCGCCAGCGCCAAGCGCATGATCGAGCGGGACGGCGCGGTGATGGTGACGGGGGGCTCGTCCTCGGGCGTCGCGATCGCGGTGCAGGGCCTCTGCCAGGAGATGGGCGTCATCTTCATGGCCGGCCTGACGCACTCCAACGACACCACCGGCAAGGACAAGAAGGCCAACGGCTTCCGGCACTTCTTCAACACCGAGATGTCGGGCGCCGCGCTCGGCCCGATCCTCGAGCAGAACTACGGTTCCGACCGCAACGCCTATCACCTGACCGCCGACTACACCTGGGGCTGGTCCCAGGAGCAGTCGATGAAGACCTACACCGAGGCGATCGGCTGGAACACGGTCGAGGCCGTGCGCACCCCGCTCGGCGCGGGCGACTTCTCGCAGTACATCACGCCGGTGCTGAACTCGGGCGCGGACACGCTGATCCTGAACCACTACGGCCGCGACATGGTGAACTCGCTGACCCAGGCGGTGCAGTTCGGCCTGAAGGACCGTGTGGTGAACGGCAAGGACTTCGTGATCGTCGTGCCGCTCTACTCGCGCCTGATGGCGCAGGGCGCGGGCGAGGCCACGAAGGGCATCTTCGGCTCGACCAACTGGCACTGGTCGCTGCAGGACGAGGGCTCCCAGGCCTTCGTGAAGGCGTTCGGGCAGAAGTACGGCTTCCCGCCGTCGCAGGCCGCGCACACCTGCTACTGCCAGACGATCCTCTACGCGGACGCGGCGCAGCGGGCGGGCACCTTCGATCCCTGCGGCATCGTCGAGGCCTTGGAGGACTACGAGTTCGACGGCCTCGGCAACGGCCCGACGCTCTATCGCGGCGCCGACCACCAGTGCTTCAAGCCGGTGCTCGTGGTGCGCGGCAAGGAGAACCCGACCTCGCAGTTCGACCTTCTGGAGGTCGTCGACGTCACGCCCACCGAGCAGGTCATGTACGCGCCGGATCATCCGGATTTCGCGGGCGGCGAGCTCGGCGAGTGCAACCCGGGCGCCTGACGCCCTTCCGGGGGCCGCCGACCGCGGCGGCCCCCGCCTGACCTCGACAAGGGAGCCGGGTCATGGACGCGATCGTCCTGCAGATCCTGAACGGGCTGGACAAGGGCAGCGCCTACGCGATGATCGCGCTGGGCCTGACGCTGATCTTCGGCACGCTCGGGGTCGTCAACTTCGCGCATGGCGCGCTGTTCATGCTCGGCGCCTTCTGCGCCGTGGCGGTGAACGAACTGCTGACGATGAACCGAGTGGTGCTGTCGGAGACCGAGACCACCGCCTGGGGATCCGCGCTGGAGATCCGGACGCCGTACGCGGAGGTCTGGTTCGGGGATCTCGGGACCTGGCTGATCGAGTGGTCGGTGCCGGTCTCCATCCTGATCGCGCTGCCGTTCATGCTGCTGGTGGGCGTGGCGATGGAGCGCGGACTGATCCGGCACTTCTACAAGCGCCCGCACGCCGACCAGATCCTCGTCACCTTCGGCCTCGCGGTGGTGCTGCAGGAGATCGTCAAGGCGCTGTTCGGCGCCAATCCGATCCCGCAGCCGGCGCCGGACGGGCTCTCCGGCATGGCCGATTTCGGCGCGGTCTTCGGGCTCGAGTCGGGGCAGATCGTCTATCCGATGTGGCGGCTGGTCTATTTCCTCTTCGCCGCGGCGGTGATCGGCTCGGTCTTCGCGTTCCTGCGCTTCACCACCTTCGGCATGGTGGTGCGCGCCGGCATGGCGGACCGGGAGACCGTCGGCCTGCTCGGCATCGACATCGACCGGCGCTTCACCCTGATGTTCGGGCTCGCGGCCGCGGTCGCAGGGCTCGCGGGGGTGATGTACACGCCGATCCTGAGCCCCGACTACCATCTGGGCATGGACTTCCTCGTGCTGAGTTTCGTGGTCGTCGTCGTCGGCGGCATGGGGAGCCTTCCCGGCGCGGTCGCGGCGGGGTTCCTGCTCGGCATCCTGCAGAGCTTCGCGTCGATGAACGAGGTGAAGTCGATCCTGCCGGGGATCGACCAGATCATCATCTACCTCGTCGCCGTCGTCATCCTGCTGACCCGTCCTCGGGGCCTTCTGGGCCGCAAGGGCGTGATGGAGAGCTGAGCCATGACTTCCACAAGGACCTCCGACACGCTCCTGCTGACCGTCTTCGCGCTGGCGGTGCTGACCGGGCCGATCGTGCTGGCGCCCTTCGGCGCCGGATATCCCGACCTTCTGCAGAAGTTCGCGATCTTCGGCATCTTCGCCATCGGCTTCAACATCCTGTTCGGGCTGACGGGATACCTCAGCTTCGGGCACGCCGCCTTCCTCGGCGTGGGCTCCTACGCGGCGGTCTGGGCCTTCAAGGGCCTGACCATGAACATCCTGCCGGCGATCCTGCTCTCGGTCGCGGTGGCGGCGCTGTTCAGCGTGGTGATCGGCTACATCTCGCTCAGGCGCTCGGGCATCTACTTCTCGATCCTGACGCTGGCCTTCGCGCAGATGAGCTACAACCTCGCCTATTCCGTGCTGACCCCGATCACCAACGGCGAGACCGGGCTGCAGATCCTGCTCGACGATCCGCGCGTGCTGGACCCGGCGCTGGGCGAGGGCGAGCTGCCGCTGACCAACCTCTTCGGCCTGCCGATGAACGAGACCTGGAACGTGCCGATGCTCGGCATGGAGATGCAGTTCAACGTCGGCTTCTACGTCTGCGCGGCGCTGCTGATCCTGGCCTTCTGGGTCTCCATGCGGATCTTCCGCTCGCCCTTCGGGATGATGCTGCGGGCGGTGAAGTCGAACCAGAACCGCATGAGCTACACCGGGCTCGACACCAAGCCCTACGCGCTGGCGGCCTTCGTGATCTCCGGCGTCTACGCCGGCCTCGCGGGCGGGCTGCTGGCGGCGATGGACCCCTTGGCGGGCGCCGAGCGGATGCAGTGGACGGCCTCGGGCGAGGTGGTGCTGATGACGATCCTCGGCGGCGCGGGCACGCTGCTGGGTCCGGTCTTGGGTGCGGGGCTGATCAAGTACTTCGAGAACATCTTCTCGGCCATCAACGAGGGGATCCTGCAGGGCTTCTGGGGCTTCCTGCCGGAGGTGCTGCGCGACGCGATGGTCTCGCTCTCCTCGCTCTTCGTGGGCGAGGGCTGGCACCTGACCCTCGGGGCGCTGTTCATGGTGATCGTCATCTTCCTGCCCGGCGGGCTGGTCGAGGGCGCGCAGCGGATCATGGGGCTGTTCCGGTCCCGCAAGTCCCGCGCGGCGGGCGGCGACGGTCGCCGCGCCGCGGCCCCGGCGGAGTGAGGGAGGCGAGGATGCCGACGATCCTGGAAGTCCAGAACGTCAACAAGCGCTTCGGGGGCCTCAAGGCGCTCGACGACGTGAACCTGAAGGTGGAGGAGGGCTCGATCCACGCGATCATCGGGCCGAACGGGGCCGGCAAGTCCACGCTGCTCAACTGCTTCGTGGGCCGGCTGGTGCCGGACACCGGCGCCGTGACCTTCGACGGCCAGAGCCTGATCGGGCGCAAGCCGCACGAGATCAACCAGATGGGCGTCAGTCGCGTGTTCCAGACGCCGGAGATCTTCCAGGACCTGACGGTTGCGGAGAACGTGATGATCCCGGCGCTGGCGCGGCGGGACGGGGCGTTCAGGCTCTCGGGCTGGGCGCCGCTTTCGCGCGAGAAGGAGATCCGCGACCGGGCGATGGCGACGCTGGAGGACGTGGGCCTCGCGGAGCGGCGGGACCTCGAGTCCGGCTCGCTCTCGCGCGGCGACAAGCGCCGTCTCGAGATGGCGATGTGCCTGGTGCAGGACCCGAAGCTCCTGCTGCTGGACGAGCCGACGGCGGGCATGAGCCGGGCCGACACCAACAACACCATCGACCTCTTGAAGCGCATCGGCCAGGCGAGGAACGTCACCAAGGTGGTGATCGAGCACGACATGCACGTCGTGTTCTCGCTCGCCGACCGCATCAGCGTGCTGGCGCAGGGCCACGTCATCGTCGAGGACGTCCCGGAGCGGATCAAGGGCGACCCGAAGGTGCAGGAAGCCTATCTCGGAGGAGCGCACCTGTGAGCATCATCGACGACAGCGTCTATTCGACGGCCCCGAAGGCGCCGAACCAGAAGAACCTCGGCACCGCGCCGGCCTACTTCTCGGCCTACGACCTGCACGCCTACTACGGCGAGAGCTACATCGTGCAGGGCGTCGGCTTCAACATCCACGAGGGCGAGATCGTCGCGCTGCTGGGCCGCAACGGCGCCGGCAAGACCTCGACGCTGCGCACGATCGCGCGGGCGGGCTCGCCGGGGCTGACGCATGGCGAGATCTGGCTCGACCATCAGCCGGTGCACGCGATGAAGGCGCACGAGGCGGCACGCCACGGCATCCAGCTGGTGCCCGAGGACCGGCGCATCATCGCCGGACTGACGGTGGAGGAGAACATCCAGCTCGCCCAGATCTCGGGCCCGATCGGCTGGAGCGTGGAGCGCATCTACGAGCTCTTCCCCCGCCTCGGCGAGCGGCGGAAGCAGGAGGGCACCACGATGTCGGGCGGCGAGCAGCAGATGCTCGCGATCGGCCGGGCGCTGGCCCGCGACGTGAAGCTGCTGCTGCTGGACGAGCCTTACGAGGGGCTGGCGCCGGTGATCGTGCAGGAGATCGAGCGCACGCTCGAGGAGATCAAGACGCTCGGCATCACCACGGTGATCGTGGAACAGAACGCGATCGCGGCGCTGCATCTCGCGGATCGCGCCATCATCCTCGACATGGGCCAGGTCGTGTTCGACGGGACCGCGCAGGAGGTGCTGGACGACGCCGCGCTCCGCCAGGAGTATCTGGCCATCTGAGTCCGACGGGCGCGGCCGCCGCCGCGCCGCAGCGACGCGAAGAGGACGGGCGAGGGGCGCGGCGACGCCCCCGCCCCGACTTGCGAGGAGGAGACGCCATGCCCGACGACATGCACGCGCCGAGCGCCGAGACCGCCGCCGCCGCCCATGTGGACGCCGACGACTACGAGGCGATGTACGCCCGTTCGCTCGTGGATCCCGAGGGGTTCTGGGGCGAGCATGGCAAGCGGATCGACTGGATCAAGCCGTTCTTCAAGGTGAAGAACGCGAGCTTCGCCTATCCGGACGTCTCCATCAGATGGTTCGAGGACGGCACGCTCAACGTCGCCGCGAACTGCATCGACCGGCATCTGGCCGAGCGCCCCGAACAGACCGCGATCATCTGGGAGCCCGACGACCCGAACGACGCGGCGAAACACGTCACCTACCGCGAACTGCACGCGGAGGTCTGCCGTTTCGCGAACGTCCTCAAGAAGCTCGGCGTCGAGAAGGGCG
>DATFKM010000009.1:0-3769 GCA_035268645.1 Paracoccaceae bacterium
CTCGACTACGTCTACTCGTCGACCTGCCCCTGCTCGCTGGAGCTGTCCGAGCACGCGCGGGCCGTGCGCGGACGCATCGCGACGCCGCATTCGCAGCGCTCGGTGGCGCGGGTCTCGGTCGCGCTGGCGCCGGGCGAGGCGGTCTCGGTCGAGGCGCTGGTGGAGCATTGCCGCCGGGCGATCCCGACCGAGACGCAGGTGATGGTGAAGCGCGAGGACGAGCAGGCCTTCGCCGAGCTCAACGGCGCCAACCCGATCTTCGTCGAGGACGCGGTGCGCCTGATCTGCGCCGAGCTCGACGCCGATCCGCGCATCGGCGACTTCCGCGTGGCCGCCAGCCATCAGGAGTCGCTGCACAGCCACGACGCCGTCTCGGTGCTGGCGCGGGGCGAGACCTTCGCGCAGGCGAGCCACGATCCGCGTTTCTTCGAGAGCCTGATCCACGCCGGCTGACGCGCGCCCTTGACGGGACGCGCGGCCCCCGGCCTGATCCCGCGCATGCTGGATCCGCGCGCCCCCGTCCATCTCATCGGCCTCGCCGTCATGGTGCTGGGCGCCTCGATGATCGTGCCTATGGCGGTGGATCTCTGGGCGGGCGACGCGAACTGGCAGGCTTTCGCGATGTCGGGGTTCCTGACGGTCACGGCCGGCGGCCTGGCGGCCTCGGCAACGCGCACCGTCCACCTCGGGGAAGCGGACATCCGGCAGGTCTTCGTGCTGACGGTCTTCCTCTGGACCGTCCTGCCGGCCTTCGGCGCGATGCCCCTGATGCTCGGCGCGCCGGCGCTGTCGCCGACCGACGCGTTCTTCGAGAGCATGTCGGGGATGACGACGACGGGCTCGACCGTGATCGCCGGCATCGACGCGCTGCCCGGCGGCGCCAAGGTCTGGCGGGGCATGCTGCAATGGTTCGGCGGACTCGGCATCGTCGTCGTCGCCCTCGCCTTCCTGCCCGAGATGCGGGTCGGCGGCATGCAGTTCTTCCGGTCCGAAGCGTTCGACACGCTGGGCAAGCCCCTGCCCCGCGCCGCCGTCATCGCCGCGTCGCTGACCTGGGTCTACATCGCCCTGACCGTCGCCTGCGCGCTGGTCTACGACGCGCTCGGCATGAGCGGCTTCGACGCCGCGGTGCATGCGCTGACGACCGTCGCCACAGGGGGCTTCGCCAACTACGACGCGTCCATCCGGGACCAGGGGCCCGCGATCCACTACGCGGCGTCCTTCTTCATGTTCGCGGCCAGCATCCCCTTCATCCGGATCGTCCAGCTGGCCGCGGGAACCGCGAGACCCTTGCTGATCGACCCCCAGATCCGCGGTTACGTCGTGGTCCTGCTGACCATCGCCGCGGCCGTGGCTCTGCAGCGCATCGTCGCCGACGGCGCGGCGGTCGAGGAGAGCGTGCGGCACGCCCTGTTCAACACCGTCTCGATCGTCTCCGGAACCGGCTACGCCTCCGCCGATTACGGGACCTGGGGCGCGTTCGTGGCGGCGGCCTTCTTCGTGGGGGGGCTGATCGGGGGCTGCACCGGATCGACGGGCTGCTCGGTGAAGATCTTCCGCTATCAGATCCTGCTGGTCGCGCTCGGCGCCGGGCTCCGCAAGCTGCATTCGCCCAACGCCGTCGTGCCCCTCCGTTACGAGGGCCGCAAGGTGGAGGAGGAGGTCATCTCCTCGGTGGTGGCGTTCTTCTTCCTCTTCATGCTGACCCTCGCCGTCGTCGCGATCTCGCTCGGCGTCATGGGATACGACATCGTGACCGCCGTCTCCGGGGCCGCCACGGCGCTCGCGAACGTCGGCCCCGGCCTCGGTCCGATCATCGGGCCGTCGGGCAGTTTCGCCCCGCTTTCGGACGAGGCGAAGTGGCTGTTGAGCGCGACGATGCTGCTGGGCCGATTGGAGCTGATGGCGGTGTTCGCGCTGTTCACGGCGGCCTTCTGGCGGGCGTGACAGGGCGAAGCGGCGGCCTTGGAGGCGGCTCAGGCGAAGATGCCGTGGACGAACCAGCCCTCGCCGCCGCCGGGCAGCGCGAAGAGCCAGAGGCGCACGCCGGTCTCCGTCTCCACCCGCCAGTAGTCGCGCGCGCCGCCGCGCCATTCGGGATCGTCCAGCCACCATTCGGGCGCGATGCGCTCCGGCCCCGCCGCGGCGGCGAGGCGATGCTCGGCCCGCCGCCAGCGGAAGGCGGCCGGCGGGCGCACGCCCTCGTCCCCGGTCAGGACCGTGGCGGGCTCGGGCCGGAAGAGAAGGATCGGCCGCGGCGACGGCGGCGACGGCCACGCCTCCGCCGGCGCCGACCAGGCGGCGGCGGCGAGATGCGCGGTCTTTTCGGGGATGTGGCTCTCGGCCGGGATCCAGCGCGTGATGCGCTCCAGCCCGACGCGGGCGCCGAGGCGACCGAGCAGGTCGGCGAAGGCCTCGTCGCCCTCCGGCGTGCGGCGCGCGTCGGCGGCGGCGCGCGCCTCGAGGTGACCTGAATGGGGTCGAGGCGCCAGCGGCTCGGTCTGCGTCGCCTCGAGCCGCACGGCGTCGATGCCGAAGCCGGCCTCGATGCGCTCCAGCGCCTGGTCGAAGAGCGGGGCGAGGCGTCCGGGATCGCGCGCGGGGCGGGCGAGGCCGACCTCCTCCGCCTGTTCGGATCCGTCCACCCGGCGCACGGAGAGGCGCAGGCGACGGGCGCCGCGCTGCGCCGCCTCCAGCCGCGCTTCGAGCCGGGCGAGCAGGCGCGCCAGCGCGGCCTCGAGATCGCTTCGCAGGCCGATCGGCTCCGGCAGGCTGAGGCGCGCGGCGAAGCGCTCCGGCGGCTTGAGGGGCGACACCGGCTCCGGCGTCACGCCCAGCGCCTGGTCGAGGCGGGTGACGAGATCCGCCCCGAAACGCCGGGCGAGGGAGGCGCGAGGCAGCGCCGCGAGGTCGCCGATCCGGCGCAGACCGAGCCGGGCGAGGCCGGCGGCGGTCTCCTCCGGGATGCGGAGCGCGGCGGGCGGCAGATCCGCCAGCGCGGCTCGGGTGGCGCCGGGCGGCGCCACGGCGACGGCGGCGGATTGCGCCGAAAGGGCCCGGGCCTCGGGCCTGCGACGAGCCGGGCTGCGCACGCGCGTCGCGGGGGCGTCGACCTGGACGGCGTCGCCGGTCGGGCCGCCCGGCGCGGCCTCCCCCGCGGCGAAGCGGGCGAGCGCCCAGGCCGCACCGCGGCAGTCGGCGAGACCGGCGCGGGCGGTGAGGCCGAGGGCGGCGAGATCCTCCACCATGCGCTCGGCCATCGCCCGTTCGCCCCCGAAGAGATGCGCGCATCCGGTGACGTCGAGGGCGAGAGCGCCTTCGCCGAGGCCGGCGAGATCCTCGCCCACCCAAGGGGAGAAGCGTCGCGCCCAGCGGATCAGGCCGGCGCGGCCGCGGGCTTCGGCGCCCGGTCGCCGCGGCCGGGTGACGAGCGCCGGGTGGGCGGCGCGGGCGTCGGCGAGGCTGCGGCCGGGCGCGAGGCCGAGCGCGGCGGCGCTGGCGTCGACCGAGACGAGGCGGAGCGCGGAGCGCAGTTCGTCCACCACGGCGAAGGCGTCCCCGGGACCCAGATGCGAGAGATCGGCGCGCCGGAGGGCGAGTTCGGCGACGAGGCGCGGGAGCCAGAGGCAGAGGACGCGGCGTCGGGCGGTGCCGGGCGGCATGGGGGCGACTCGCGAGCTTTGTTCGGGTTTTGTTCCTGTATCGAAGCTAGAGGATCGGGGGGCGGAGTCGAGTCCTTCGGGCGGCGCGTGGGCGGAACGCGGAACGG
>DATFKM010000010.1:0-13189 GCA_035268645.1 Paracoccaceae bacterium
CCCTTCGTCCGGCGCCGTGCGCCGCACGTCAGCGCAGCGTATTCCGCCGCCACGGCGAGCCCCGCCGCCCAAGGCAGCGTCGCCGGCACCAGCATGTTTCGCAGTCCCTGACGCCGCATGTCCTCGGAGCTGAAGCGGAAAGGATCGGGCACGATCCCTCCCGGCGCCGGCCCGACCGTCGATCGCGTCATCATCGCCCCTCCCGCCATCTGCGCGGGGGCGACATGTCAGGCGAAGAGTTTATGGCAGGTTTCCAGGGCGTCCACGAGAACGTCGACCTCCTCGGCGGTGTTGTAGAGGCCGAAGGAGGCGCGGCAGGTCGCGGTCACCCCCATCCACTCCATCAAGGGCTGGGCGCAGTGATGCCCGGCCCGCACCGCGACGCCCTTGCGGTCCACCACCGTCGAGATGTCGTGCGGATGCCCCGCGCCCTCGATGGTGAACGAGAAGATCGCCCCCTTGCCCGGCGCCGTGCCCTGCACGCTCAGCCAGTTCAGTCCGGCGAAGCGCTCCTCGGCGTAGTCCCTCAGCCGCGCCTCGTGCGCCGCGATGTTGTCGAGGCCGAGCGCCGTCATGTAGTCCACCGCCGCGCCGAGGCCGATGATCTGCACGATCGGCGGCGTCCCCGCCTCGAACTTGTGGGGCGGATCGTTGTAGGTGACGAGGTCGCGGTGCACCTCGCGGATCATGTCGCCGCCGCCGATGAAGGGCCGCGTCTCCTCCTGCCGCCCGCGCCGCATGTAGAGCGCGCCGCAGCCCGAGGGCCCGTAGAGCTTGTGGCCCGTCACCGCGTAGAAGTCGCAGCCGATCGCCTGCACGTCGACGGGCAGGTGCACCGCCGCCTGGGATCCGTCGACCAGCGTGGCGACACCCTTCTCGCGCGCCGCCCGGCAGATCGCCGCGACGTCCACCACCGTGCCGAGCACGTTGGACATGTGCGTCACCGCGACGAGCTTCGTGCGCGGCCCGATCGCGTCGATCACCTTCTGCGCGTCGAGCGAGCCGTCCGGCTCCGGCTCCACCCATTTCAGCACCGCGCCGTGCCGCTCCCGCAGGAAGTGCCAGGGGACGATGTTGGCGTGGTGTTCCATCACCGTCAGCACGATCTCGTCGCCCGCCTCGATCCGCGGCTCGGCCCAGCCGTAGGCGACGAGGTTGATCGCCTCCGTGGCGCCGGAGGTGAAGACGATCTCCTCCTCGTGCGCCGCGTTGAGGAAGCGTTGCATCGTGCCGCGCACCGCCTCGTACTTGTCGGTCGCGAGGTTGGAGAGGAAGTGCAGCCCCCGGTGGACGTTGGCGTACTCCTCCTCGTAGGCGCGGCGCACCGCCTCGATCACCGGCTTCGGCTTCTGCGCCGAGGCGCCGTTGTCCAGATAGACCAAGGGTTTCCCGTGCACCTCGCGCGAGAGGATCGGAAAGTCGCGCCGGATCTCGGCGACGTCGTACGGGGTCTTGGCGGCAGCGGTCATCGGGGGACCTCCGTTCAGCGGGGCGCTCCGGCGAACAGGCCGAAGGCGAGCATGGCGATGAAGCCGAGCGCGGCGAACCCGCCCACGCTGGCGAGGATGACGCCGCCGAGCCGCCGGAACCCGTGCGCCTCCGCCACGAAGGAGGCGAACAGCCAGATGGACACGGCGACCGAGAGCGGCACCAGCAGGAAGGCGACGCCCGCGCCCTCGCCGTCCACCGCGCTCATGCCGAGCACGTTCAGCGGCGAGAGCAGCGAACTCACGAGGTAGTGCCAGGCGACCACCGCGGCCACCTGCGGCTGGCTCGCCGTGCCGCCGAAGCGCCGGCCGATGCCGTGCACGCCGGCGACCAGGATGACGTAGAGCAGCACCTGCAGCATCAGCTCGGCGAGCCGCGCGGTGAAGCCCGGAACCTGGCCGGCGCCGAAGGTCAGCGCCCAGGCGTCGCCCACCAGCGCCTGGATGGCGAAGGCGAGGACCACCATCAGGAAGCAGTCCTGCGGCCCGGGCGCGATCGTCATGATGCGCCGCGCCGAAAGGCGCGGCGCCGTGAAGGCTTCGATCAGGTTGGCGGCGAAGGCCTGGATCATCGGCGGGCTCCCGTCGGCGGCCGCCCGCCCGATCCGGGCGCGGGCGAGGTCATCCGGACAGATAGACGCCCGCGAGGCTGAGCGCCACCGCCGCGACCGAAAGCGTCAGGAAGCTCCAGCCGATCCGCTCGAAGCGGTGCGCCGCGGCGATCCCGGCGGCGACGAACCACAGGAACGGCACCAGCCCGACGTAGTAGGGCGGCAGCGCGAAGAGCGGGTCCGCCAGCGCCGGCAGAGCCGCCTCGGCGCGGTTCAGGGCCACCGCGAGGCCTGCCGCCAGAAGCCCGAACGGGGCCGAGACCAAGGCCCCCCAGAACACCGCCGCGCGCGTGTCTCGCCAGCTCCCCGACCCGCCGCAGAGCGTCGCGGCGGCCGCCGCGAGGGCGGCGAGGACGTAGAGGCTCGCGGTGCGGAACAGGATCGCCACCAGCAGAAAGGCGGCGACGTCGAACGGCATCCTTTCGGCCGCGGCCGAGGTCGGGGCCAGCAGCGTCTTCAGGGTCCAGGACAGGAAGAACACCACGTCCGACAGGATCACGAAGAACAGGAGCCGCCCCTCGCCCGGCCGTTCGGCCAGCAGCCGCCGGGTCGAGGCCGCCATGTCGCGCCACGCCTCGAGGATGCGCTCGTTCATGTCGGGTGGGATGTCCGCGTCCCAGGCTGGAGATCGGGACGGTGTCAGGGCGTGGTCGCTCGGAACCTGCATGGCCGGGGCCTCCTGTACGCATACGCAGAGGCGTCTTGCGCGCCCCTTCGGACCCGACATTAACTCTGAATGAATCGAAAGTGAACACCTGATGACCACCTGCCGCGAACCCAGGGCGCCCGCCGCGCTCCGGCGTCATGGGCGGACCCCTTCGACCGGCGTCAGCAGACCGGGATCCGACAGCCTCAGCCCCAGCGCCAGAGCCGCCATCACGCCGAAGATCGGCCAGGCGGTCCGGAAACCGTGCGCCTCCGCGAGACCCACCGACCAGAACCGCAGCCAGACGAGATCCGCCGCGATCCGAGGGGCCGCAGCCGCCAGCGGCGCCGCTCCCGCCGTCGCCAGCAGGAACGCCGCACCGTAGCCGACGAGGAACGCGGGGGCGGCCGGCAGCAGCGACCAGAAGACCGCCGTGCGCGCGTCGCGCCAACCCGCGGTTCCGCCGAAGGCCAGCGGCACGATCCGCGCCAGCGCGGCGACCCCGTAAAGGAACAGCGGCGTGAAGAACAGCATCGCCGCGAGGCTCGCGACGACCAGCAGAGTCGGGTCGGCTCCGGCTTCCGGGCCCTGGCCCAGCCGCGCGTCGCGCAGCGCGCCGGGCAGCCGCGCCAGCCAGAGCGTGAAGCAGCCGCCGAGCGCATAGGCCAGCAGCCGCGGCTCGCCGCGATCTGACGTGCGCTCCGCCCGCGCCACGCCCCAGGCGTCCCGCCAGGCCGCGAGGATCCGCGCCGCGATCCCTCTCGGGGCCCGCGCGGCCGCCGCGGCGCCCGGCGAGGGCTCGGCGCCCTCGCGCCGACGGCGCCTCCCCCCTGCGATCCGGGCCGTGCGGTCGCGTCGCGCCACGGGACTCAGCGCCGCCGGTCGATCCAGCCGGCGATCCGTTCCCGGACCTCCTCGGCCAGCGCCTCTTCCTCGATCTCCTGCACCGCCTCGGCGAGAAAGGCGAGGACCAGCAGGTTCTGCGCCTCGGCCCGCGGCACGCCGCGCGCACGCATGTAGAACAGCATGTCCTCGTCGACCGCGCCGCAGGTCGAACCGTGGGAGCAGGCGACGTCGTCGGCGTAGATCTCGAGCTCCGGCTTGGCCAGGAACTCCGCCGTGTCGTCCAGCAGCAGCCCTTGGCTGATCTGGTAGCCGTCGGTCTTCTGCGCGCCGGCCTTCACGAGGATCTTGCCCTGGAAGATCCCCTTCGCCTCGCCGCGCAGCACCTTCTTGAACACCTGACGGCTCTCGCAGCGCTCGGCGCCATGGGTCACGAAGACGGTGTCGTCGTGGTGGAAGTCGCGGTCGCCGACGCAGGCCCCGGCGACATGCGCGACCGCGTCGTCGCCGGTGAAGTCGACCACCTGCTCGTTGCGCGTCAGCGCGCCGTTCACCGTAAGCGTGAAGGACTTGTAGGCGCTCTCGCGGCCGAGCCGGGCGAACATCGCCGTGAAGGCGCGCCGCTCATGCGCCCGCCCCTGCGCGCGGACGTGATGGAAGCGCGCCGTGTCGGCGACGTCGACCTCCATGCAGCCGTTGAGACGCGCCGCGGCCGGGCCGTTCTCCAGCACGGTCAGCTCGGCGCCGGGCTCCAGCCGCACGACGTGGTGGACCACGGCGTCGGAGCGGGGATCCTCGTGCAGGTAGCGGAAATGCAGCGGCCGGTCGGCCCGGCCGGTGACCCGCACCGCGAAGCCCTCCGTCGCCGTCGCCGTGTTCAACGCCGCCAGCGGACGCGGCACGTAATGCCCCTCGCCCTCCAGCGCGCCGTAGAGGTCCTTGGCCCAATGGATGTCGGCGGCCATCGCTTCCGACAGCGGCGCGACCTCCACGCCCTCGATGCCGTCGAGCGGATCGGAGAGGTCCGGGCGGAACACGCCGTCGGCGAAGACCAGCTTCAGTCCGCCGGCGGCCTCGAAGACCGGAGTCTCGGCGGGGTCGGAGAAGACGGTCGCCTCCGGCGCCTCGACCTGCGCCAGCGTCGCGGGATCGGTCCACTTCCAGTATTCGTCGCGGCGCACCGGCGCGCCCATCTCCCGCAGCCGCCGGGCGGCGAGGGCGCGCGCCTCGCGCGCCCAGGCGCCGTCGTTCCCGGACGCCGGCGCGGCGGCGAGCAGCGTCTCCGCGAGATCGGCCTTTGCGGCGCGCTGGGCGGGGGTCAGCATCACGCGGCCTCCCCGGCGAGATGGGCGTAGCCCTCCCGCTCGACCTCGAGCGCGAGCTCCGGCCCGCCGGTCTTCACGATGCGCCCGTCCGCCATGATGTGCACCACGTCCGGCGTGATGTGATCCAGCAGCCGCTGATAATGCGTGATCACAAGGAAGCTCCGCCCCTCGGAACGCAGTGCGTTCACGCCGTCCGCCACCAGCTTCATCGCGTCCACGTCCAGACCGGAATCGGTCTCGTCGAGGATGCACATCTTCGGCTCGAGCACGGCCATCTGCAGGATCTCGTTGCGCTTCTTCTCCCCGCCCGAGAAGCCGACGTTGACCGGCCGCTTGAGCATGTCCTGGCTCATCTTCAGGTCCTTGGCCTTGGCGCGGATCAGCTTCAGGAAGTCCCCGGCCGAAAGCTCCTCCTCGCCCCGCGCCTTGCGCTGGCTGTTCAAGGCGGTGCGCAGGAACGTCATGTTGCCGACCCCGGGGATCTCGACCGGATACTGGAACGCGAGGAACAGGCCCGCCGCGGCGCGCTCCTCGGCCTCCATCTCGAGCACGTCCTCGCCGAGCAGCGTGGCCGAACCCTCCGTCACCTCGTAGCCCTCGCGGCCCGAGAGCACGTAGGACAGCGTCGACTTGCCCGAGCCGTTCGGCCCCATGATCGCGTGCACCTTGCCGGCCTCCACGGTGAGGTCGACGCCCTTGAGGATGGCCTTGTCCTCCTCCTCGAGCTTCACGTGCAGGTTCCTGATCTCAAGCATCGGGGGTGTCCTTTCGTTCGGCGGCGCCGGCGCGGCGGCGCGCGCGATCGTGCAGGGTGTCGCGGACCAGCCAGACCACGAAGGTCACGACGGACGCGACGACGAGATTGAAGACGGCGAGCAGGAGACCGGGCTCCCGACCCGCCAGAAGTTCGAGGGCGAGCACCGCCAGGAACGTCGCCACGAAGACGAGAAAGGCGATGCGCCGCTCCGCCGCCTTGCGCCGCGCCTCGGCCGGGCCGCCTTCCGGCGAGACGGTCATCGAACCGGGCCGACGGCGGAGGGGCGCCGCGCGAGGGCCGCGCCCTCGATCGCCGGGCGTCCGGCTCCGACGTGACGGACGGCGACGCGACGCGTCCCGCGGACTTCGGTGGTGGTGCTCATGGCGGCCTCAGGACCTCGACAGCATCGGAACGAGAAAGCCCGCGGCGAGCGCCGCGAGGCCGAGGACCGACACCCAGGACCCGGCGGCGTCCGCCGCCATGGCCCCGAGGCCGAAGCACGCGCCGCCGAGCTTGAGCGCATCCGCGAGACGAGGGGACATCGGCGTTCTCTCCGCTGGAGGCGTGCGGCGGGCCTCAGCCCACCGAGCCCTCGAGGCTGATGGCGACGAGGCTCTGCGCCTCCATCGCGAACTCCATCGGCAGCGCCTGCAGCACGTCCTTGCAGAAGCCGTTGACGACGAGGGCGACCGCCTCCTCCTCGTTCATGCCACGCTGGCGGCAGTAGAACAGGATGTCGTCGTCCACCTTCGAGGTCGTCGCCTCGTGCTCGACCCGGCTCGAGTTGTTCTTGCACTCGATGTAGGGGACCGTGTGCGCGCCGCAGTTCCCGCCGATCAGCAGGGAGTCGCACTGGGTGTGGTTGCGGCTGCCGGTGGCCTTCGGATGCATCGAGACGAGGCCGCGATAGGTGTTCTGCGCCTGCCCGGCGGAGATGCCCTTGGAGACGATGCGGCTCTTCGTGTTCTTGCCGAGATGCACCATCTTCGTGCCCGTGTCCGCCTGCTGCCAGTTGTTGGCGATGGCGATCGAGTAGAATTCGCCCTGGCTCTCCTCGCCGCGCAGGATGCAGCTCGGATACTTCCAGGTCACGGCGGAGCCGGTCTCCACCTGCGTCCACATCACCTTCGAGCGGTCGCCTCGGCAGTCGGCGCGCTTGGTGACGAAGTTGTAGATGCCGCCCTTGCCCTCTTCGTCGCCGGGGAACCAGTTCTGGACGGTGGAGTACTTGATCTCCGCGTCGTCCAGCGCCACCAGCTCCACCACCGCCGCATGCAGCTGGTTCTCGTCACGCTGCGGCGCGGTGCAGCCCTCGAGGTAGCTGACATAGGCGCCCTTGTCGGCGATGATCAGCGTGCGCTCGAACTGGCCGGTGTTCTCGGCGTTGATGCGGAAGTAGGTGCTGAGCTCCATCGGACAGCGCACGCCCGGCGGCACGTAGACGAAGGAGCCGTCGGAGAACACGGCCGAATTCAGCGTGGCGAAGAAGTTGTCGGAGTTCGGCACGACCGTGCCGAGGTACTTCTTCACCAGCTCCGGATGCTCCTGCACCGCCTCGGAGATCGAGCAGAAGATCACGCCGGCCTTGGCCAGCTCCTCCTTGAACGTCGTGCCGAGCGAGACCGAGTCGAACACCGCGTCGACCGCGACCTTGCGCCCCTCGGCCGGCGCCGCCTCCGCGCCCTCGACGCCCGCGAGGATCATCTGCTCCTTCAGCGGAATGCCGAGCTTCTCGTAGGTTCGCAGCAGGTCGGGATCGACCTCCTCGAGAGACTTCGGCTTCTCCTTGAAGCTCTTGGGCGCGGCATAATAATACTGCGACTGGTAGTCGATCGGCGGATACCGCACCATCGACCAGTCCGGCTCCGGCATCTTCCGCCAGCGGCGGTAGCTGTCGAGCCGCCAGTCGAGCAGCCACTGCGGCTCCTCGTTCTTGGCCGAGATCAGCCGCACGATGTCCTCGTCGAGGCCCATCGGCGCGAAGTCCATCTCGACGTCGGTCGACCAGCCGTACTTGTAGCGCTCGCCGAGCGAGCGCACCGCGTCGAGGGTCTCCTCCTCGACACCTTCCTTCACCTGCACGTCGTCGAGCGAAGCCATCTGGGTCTCCCGAACCTTCGGCCCTCGTCCGGACCGTTCCGTCTCATTCAAGCCGCGCGCGCCGTCTGGCGGCGTCGCCGCTGCGTCCAGACCTCCGCGAAGCGCATCAGCTCCGCCTCGGTCGTCGTGGGGCCGAACGAGACGCGGATCGCGCTCGCGGCCGCCGCGGTTCCGACGCCCATGGCGAGGAGGGCGCGGCTCGGCCCGACCTTGCCGGAGGCGCAGGCCGCCCCGGCCGAGACGGCGATCCCCGCGAGGTCCATCTGCATGACCTGCGTCTCGCCCTTCCAGCCGGGCGCGGCGAGGCACACCGTGTTCGGCAGCCTCTGAACCGCCTCATCCAATATGATAAGCTCCGGATCGCCCGCGGAAAGGGCGCTCTCTAGAATCCTTCTAAGTTTTTCGACCTCGTCCCACGCCCCGGCCTCCAGCTCGGCCTTCGCGGCGCGCGCCGCGGCCCCGAAGGCGACCGCGAGCGCCAGAGGCTCGGTGCCCGCGCGCCAGCCGCGCTCCTGCCCGCCGCCGCCGCGCAGCGACCACGGGCCGAGCCCGCCGCGCGTCACCAGCGCCCCGACGCCCTTCGGCCCGCCCAGCTTGTGCGCCGAAAGGATCGCCATGTCCGCCCCCGACGCCGCGAAGTCGAACGCGCGCCGCCCCGCCAGCTGAGCCACGTCCACCAGCGTCAGATCCGCCGCCACGCCCGCCTCGGCCGGCGTCGGCGACAGCCGCCCGGTCTCGCCGTGCGCCAGCCCCCAGGCCCGCGCGACCCGCCGGCCCTCGCCCTTCCGCGCCTGCGCGACGAGGCAGTCGTGGGAGATCGGATCGACCTCGACCCGCCACTCCTCCGGCAGCGCCGACAGCACCGCCGCCGCCTCCGTCGCGCCCGAGGTGAACACGACCTCCTCCGCCCGCGCGCCGACCAGTTCGGCGACCTCGCCCCGCGCCCGCTCCAGCGCCGCGCGCGCCGCGCGGCCCTCGGCATGCACCGAGGAGGGGTTGCCGGTCAGCGCCAGCGCCGTCAGCAGCGCCTCCCGCGCCTCCGGACGCAGCGGCGCCGAGGCGTTCCAGTCGAGATACAGGCGCTCCGGACCCATCGTCACGCGCCGGCGCGCTCCGGCGCCGCGTCCTCGAAGCGCTCCGCGAAGTCCGGCACCGCCGGGCAAGGCGCCATCCCGTCGCCCACCACGTCCGCCAGCGTCGTCTTGGCGAGAAACACGTGCACATGCGCCGACAGCCGCTCCCAGAGGTCGTGCGTCAGGCACTGCGCCCGCCCGCCCGAGCAGCCCTGCCCGATCTCGCCCTCGCAGCCCATGGCGTTCAGCCGCTCGTCGACCGCGGCCATCACCTCGGCGACGTTGATCTCCCCGGCGCCGCGCGCGAGCCGATAGCCGCCGCCCGGCCCGCGCACGCTCTCGACCAGCCCCGCGCGCCGCAGCCGCGCGAACAGCTGCTCCAGATACGCCAGCGACAGCGACTGCCGCTCCGCGATCTCCGCGAGCGAGACGCGGCCGGCGCCGCCGGGCGCGCCTTCGGACCGAAGGGCGAGGTCCGCAAGCGCGGTCACCGCATAACGGCCCTTGGTGCTCAACTTCATGCTCGCCTCCTCGAAGGTCCGTCGGCGGGCGGCCCCGTCTCATGCGTCCCGTTGACGCGACGCGGCCCGCCCACTACCTCATGCCGACCCGAGGGTCGGCGAGGCCCCGGACTCAATTTAGAAGCGTTCTAGGTTCTCCGACCGTTCGAGTCAATCATCGGGCGGCGCTCCGGCGTCCCCGGGGCGGGGGGCGCCGCGGCGCGGGAGCGAAAGACGAGATGCCCGAGGTGATCTTTCCCGGTCCGGACGGCCGGCTGGAAGGCCGTTACCATCCGCAGAAGGAGAAGGACGCGCCGATCGCGCTGATCCTGCATCCGCACCCGCAGTTCGGCGGGACCATGAACAACAAGGTGGTGTACAATCTGCACTACGCGTTCTACCGCCTCGGCTTCGCGGTGATGCGCTTCAACTTCCGCGGCGTCGGGCGCAGCCAGGGCGAGTTCGATCAGGGCATCGGAGAGCTCTCGGACGCCGCCGCCGCGCTCGACCACCTCCAGGTGCTCAACCCCAACGCCAAGGCCACCTGGGTCGCGGGCTTCAGCTTCGGCGCCTGGATCGGCATGCAGCTGCTGATGCGCCGGCCGGAGATCGGCGGCTTCGTCTCGCTGGCGCCGCCGGCCAACATGTACGACTTCAGCTTCCTCGCGCCCTGCCCCTCCTCCGGCATCATCGTCAACGGCGAGGCCGACCGCGTCGCGCCGCCGGCCGACGTCAAGAAGCTCGTGGACAAGCTCAAGGCCCAGCGCGGCATCGTCATCACCCATGAGACGGTGCCGGGCGCCGGCCATTTCTTCGACGAGACGCTGGACGACGTCACCCGCACGGTCGAGGCCTATGTCGACGCCCGCATGAAGGAAGCCGGCCTCGCCGCCGCCGCGGCCCGGGCGCTGCCCGAGGGCTGACGCCGCTCAGGGCCGCGCCAGCCGCCCCCCCGGGGTCGGCGCCCGGCACCCCGTCGTGCCGGGCAGCGACAGCGGCAGGCCGCGCAGGCTCCGCACCGCGAGGAAGGCGAAGGCCTGCGCCTCCATCAGGTCGCCGTCGAGGCCCGCCGCCTCCGTCGCCTCGACGGGGGCGTCGACGCGCTCGGCGATCATCGCCGCCAGCGCAGGGTTGCGCCGTCCGCCCCCGCACAGCAGCCAGCGCGTCGCCGGGCGCGGGAAGTGCTCGGCCGCCGCCGCCGCGCAGCGCGCGGCGAGCGCGGTCAGCGTCGCCGCCCCGTCCTCGAGGCTCAGCCCCTCCATCCCCGCCGCCACGTCCGCGAAGGCGTTGCGGTCCAGCGATTTCGGCGGTCGCCGCGCCAGCCAGTCGGCGGTCGAGTTGCGCGCCAGCCGATCCTCCGCCACCCGCCCGGCGGCCGCGGCGGCGCCGTTCTCGTCCCGCGCCAGCCCGGCGCGGCGGCGCATCCAGTCGTCGATCGGCGCGTTCGCCGGCCCGGTGTCGAAGGCGACCGTGGCGCCCGGATCCTCCGGCGCGCGCGCGGGGTCCGTCCAGGTCACGTTGCCGACCCCGCCGAGATTGAGGAACGCCACCGGCCCCTCCGCCCCGATCCGCCGCGCCAGCGCCGCGTGCCAGAGCGGCGCCAGCGGCGCCCCCTCGCCCCCCGCCGCCATGTCGGCGGCGCGGAAGTCGTGCACCACGGGCCGGTTCAGCCCCCGCGCCAGCGCCGCGGCGTCGCCGATCTGCCAGGTCCAGCCCTCGTCCGGCGCATGCGCCACGGTCTGCCCGTGAAATCCCACGATCTCGGGCGCCGCGGCCCCCGGCGCCGCGATCAGCGCCGCCGCCGCGGCGGCGTGCGCCTGCGCCACCTCGGCCTCGGCGGCCGCCAGCGTCTCCGCCGCCGCGCCCCGCGCCGGGCGGAACGCGCGCCAGTCCGCGTGCACCGCCCGCGCCGCCGGCAGCGCCCCCGGCGCCAGCGGCGTCTCCGCCCCCGGCCCGAAGGCCGAGACGGTCTCGCCGTCGGTCAGCACCAGCGCCGCGTCGATCCCGTCCATCGAGGTGCCGGACATCAGCCCCAGCGCCCAGACCGCCTCCGCCATCGCCGCGCCCTTCCCTTGCCGACGCCGATGCGGCATAGGCGCGGCGATCCTAGAGCGGCCGGAAAGGCGAGGCCATGACGCACGTTCCCACCTCGGACTTCCTGCACGTCATGACGACGCGCGGCTACATGCAGGACTGCACCGATCTCGAGGGCCTCGACGCGGCGCTCAAGACGGGCGTGACGCCGGGCTACATCGGCTTCGACTGCACCGCCGACAGCCTGCACGTCGGCTCGCTGATCCAGATCATGATGCTGCGCTGGCTGCAGAAGACCGGCCACAAGCCGATCGCCCTGATGGGCGGCGGCACCACCCGCATCGGCGACCCCTCCGGCAAGGACGCCGCGCGCCGGCTGCTGACGGACGAGGACATCGCGCGCAACATGGCCGGCATCCGCAGGGTGTTCGAGCGCTACCTCGACTTCGGCGAAACCGCGACGGCCGCGATCCAGCCCGACAACGCCGAATGGCTGGACGGGCTGAACTACATCGACTTCCTGCGCGACTACGGCCGCCACTTCACCATCAACCGGATGCTCACCTTCGACAGCGTGCGCCTCAGGCTCGACCGCGAGCAGCCGCTCACCTTCCTCGAATTCAACTACATGCTGCTGCAGGCCTACGACTTCCAGGAGCTCTACTCGCGCTTCGGCTGCCGGCTCCAGATGGGCGGCTCGGACCAGTGGGGCAACATCGTCAACGGCGTCGACCTGACCCGCCGCGTGCACGGGGCCGAGGTGTTCGGCCTGACCTCGCCGCTCCTGACCAAGGCCGACGGGACCAAGATGGGCAAGACCGCCGACGGCGCCGTCTGGCTCAACGAGGACCGGCTCTCCGACTTCGCCTTCTGGCAGTTCTGGCGCAACACGCAGGACGCCGACGTCGGCCGCTTCCTCAAGCTCTTCACCGAGCTGCCGATCGACGAGTGCGAGCGCCTCGGCGCGCTCGCCGGAGCCGAGATCAACGAGGCCAAGGCGATCCTCGCCAACGAGGCCACCGCCCTCGCCCGCGGCCGCGCCGCCGCCGAGGCGGCCGAGGCCACCGCGCGCGAGACCTTCGAGCGCGGCGGCGCCGGCGAGGACCTGCCGGCGGTCGAGCTCGCCGCGGCCGAGGCCGGCTCGGTCACCCTCGCGCAGCTCTTCGTCCGGGCCGGTCTCGCGAAGTCCGGCAAGGAGGCCCGGCGCCTCTTCGCCGAGGGCGGCGCGCGCGTCGCCGACGCCCCGGTCTCCGACCCCGCCGCGACGCTCGACCCCGCGACCCTCGCGGCCGGCCCGCTGAAGCTCTCGGCCGGGCGCAAGCGGCATGCGCTGGTGCGCCTCTCCTGAAGCCGTCTCGCCCCTGCGACGAACGGCCTTCGCCCGCGGACATCGAAGCCTCGCGGTCCTCGGGCGAAGGCGTCAGGGCTCCATCTTGCGGAACAGGTCGGGCGGGCCCTCCTCCTCCGGCGCCTCGCCCGGCTGCAGCAGGCGCCGGAGCACGCCCGGCGTCAGCACCGAGAGCGGATTGACCGTGATCTCCGGCGCGCCCTGCGGCCCGTGAACCGCGAAGGTGAGCGCGAACAGCCCCTCGCCCTCCCCGCCGAACAGCAGTCCGACGACCGGGATCCGGTTCAGCAGCCCGTTGATCGCGTAGGCCGGCGTCAGCACGCCGTCGAAGTCCAGCCGGTCGGAGGCGCGGTCATAGGCGCCGTCGACCTTGACGCCCAGCGACGGACCCACCGCGAGCCCCTCCTCCACTCGGATCTCGCTCCCGACCATCGAGAACGAAACCCGAACCTCGTCGAAAAGATA
>DATFKM010000011.1:0-7094 GCA_035268645.1 Paracoccaceae bacterium
CAGCGCGGCGTCGCCGCGTCGGCGCACCTCGGAGAGGATCGCGGCCACCGCGTCGTCGACCTCGGGAGAGGACTCCCGCTTGGCCGAGAGGAGGGCGGCGAAGCGATCCTCGAAATCCGGCGCGGCGGTGCTCAGGTGGACGGGCATGGGCGGCCTCGGGCTCTCGGGAGGGCGAAGGGCCCCTCCCCTTAGCGGCCGGCGCCCTCAGTCGTCCAGCGGATGCGAGGGCGCACGGCCGGCCGGCGCCGCGTAGGGCCGGGTCACGTCCTCGAGGCGCACCTCCAGGCATTCGACCGAAATCGCGACCTCTCCGTCTCCGGCGAGGACCGCCCGGAGCACGCCCGACGGGTCGTCGGGATCGCCCGAGGGCCGGAACTCCAGCCGCAGCACGCTGATCGCCTGCTCGGGCGCGCGCGGGTCGACGCCGCTCGCCTTCACGTCCTCGACGTGATCGATCAGGATCACGGTGCGCACCCGTTCGAACGGTCGGCCGGCGCGCTGGGCCCGGGCCGCATCCTCCCAGCGGAAGCGGTTGAGGAACAACGCGAAACGCCGCCGCCCCTTCATCCAGACCAGATCGCCGCTGCGTCCCGCAGCGTCCTGCAGCAGGGCCGACGTCACCTCGAGGTCCTCGGCGTCGAGCGCGCGGAGGCGCAGGGGCTTCTCGTCGGCGTCGGAAAAGCGCGCGTCCATGGCATCGTCCTCCTCGCCCGCCGGGCCGGGCTGCTCCGCAGATAGGCGCGGGCGCCCGGCTTCGGCAAGGCCCGGGACCGCGGGCGCGGCGCCCGGACCGGGGCCGCCGGAAGGTCCGCCGAGATTGACATGTGCGCGGGCCTGTCGCAGTCATCCGAGCGACGTCGCGGTCCGTCCGCCGCCACGAGCCGGGTCGCAGAAGCCCGGAGCGACGGATTTCGAGGCGCCGCCGCGACGAGTCCGTCAACAGGGAGACGACCCCATGAGATTTCCGCTTCTCGCCACGGCCGCATCCGCCGTCGCCCTCATCGCCGCCGGCGCAGCCTCCGCTCAGGAGATCAAGATCGGCGTGCTCCTGGGCTACACCGGTCCGATCGAGTCCCTGACCCCCGGCATGGCCGCCAGCGCCGAGCTGGCGATGACGGAGGTCAACGAGGCCGGCGGCGTGCTCGGCGGCCGGATGCTGGAGCCCGTGCGCGCCGACAGCACCTGCATCGACGCCGCCGCCGCCACCTCGGCGGCCGAGCGGCTGGTCGCCTCCGACTCCGTGGCCGCGATCATGGGCGCCGACTGTTCGGGCGTGACCATCGCCACGCTCAACAACGTCGCCGTGCCGAACGGCGTGATGATGATCTCCCCCTCGGCCACCTCGCCGGCGCTGACCACGATCGAGGACGAGGGGCTGTTCTTCCGCACCGCGCCCTCCGACGCCCGCCAGGGCGAGGTGATCGCGAACATCCTGATGGATCGCGGCATCGAGCAGATCGCGGTCACCTACACCAACAACGACTACGGCAAGGGCCTCGCGGACAGCTTCCAGGCCGCTTACGAGTCGAAGGGCGGCTCGGTGCCGATCTCCGCCGCGCACGAGGACGGCAAGGGCGACTATTCGGCCGAGGTCGGCGCGCTTTCGGCCGCCGGCACCGACTGGCTCGCCGTGTTCGGCTACGCCGACCAGGGCGGCGTCGGCATCATCCGCTCGGCCGTCGACGCGGGCGCCTTCGACGGCTTCGTGCTCGGCGACGGCATGTTCGCCGAGAGCCTGATCGAGGCCATCGGCCCGGACCTGAACGGCACCATCGGCTCGATCCCGGGCGCCGAGGGCGACGGCGTCGAGGCGTTCTACGCGCTGGCGGAGTCGAAGGGGGTCGATCCCGACGGCTCGTTCCGGAGCGAATCCTACGACGCGGCGGCGCTGATCGCGCTCTCGATCCAGGCCGCCGGCTCGGCCGATCCCGCGGCGATGGCGGCCGAGGTGATGAGCGTCGCCAACGCGCCGGGCGAGAAGATCCTGCCGGGCGAGCTCGGCAAGGCGATCGAGATCCTCGCGGACGGCGGCGACGTGGACTACGTCGGCGCCACCAACGTCGAGCTGGTCGGCCCGGGCGAGGCCGCCGGCACCTATCGCGAGTACGAGGTGCAGGACGGCGAGTTCGTGACCGTCCGGTTCCGCTGACCGGGGCCCCCGCCCCGCACCCGACGGCCCGGCGCCCCCGCGCGCCGGGCCGTGCCGCATCCGGCTCCCTCCCGACGAGGCCAGACCCCTCGTGATCCGCGTCGAAAATCTCGTCAAGCGCTTCGGCGGCGTGGCCGCCGTGGACGGCGTGACGCTCGAGTTCGAGCAGGGCCGCATCACCGGCCTGATCGGACCGAACGGCGCCGGCAAGACGACGCTGTTCAACGTCATCGCCGGCGCCTTCCCCCCGACCTCCGGGCGCGTGCTGCTCGACGGCGAGGACGTCTCCGGCCTCAAGCCGCACGCGCTCTTCGGCCGAGGGCTGCTGCGCACCTTCCAGATCGCGCACGAGTTCTCCACGCTCACCGTGCGGGAGAACCTGATGACCGTCCCCCCCGACCAGTCCGGGGAGACGCTGTGGGACGCCTGGTTCCGCCCCTCCAGGGTCCGCGAGCAGGAGGCGCGCAACCGCGTCCGCGCCGAGGAGGTCATCGAGTTCCTCGAGCTCGACGCCGTGGCGGATCTGCCGGCCGGCTCGCTGTCCGGCGGCCAGAAGAAGCTGCTGGAGCTCGGCCGCTGCATGATGACCGAGGCGCGGATCGTGTTCCTCGACGAGGTCGGCGCGGGCGTGAACCGCACGCTCCTCAACACGCTCGGCGACGCCATCCTCCGCCTCAACCGCGAACGCGGCTACACCTTCGTGATGATCGAGCACGACATGGACTTCATCGGCCGCCTCTGCGACCCGGTGATCGTGATGGCCGAGGGCAGGCTCCTCGCCCAGGGCTCCGCCGAGGCGGTGAAGGCCGACGAGCGCGTGATCGAGGCCTATCTCGGCTCCGGCCTCAAGACCCGCCCGGGCGTCCGGAGCGCGGACGCATGACCGTCCTGATCGGCGAGGGCATGACCGGCGGCTACGGCGGCGCCGACATCCTGCACGAGTGCACCGTGTCGGTGGAGGAGGGCGAGATCGCCGTGATCGTCGGGCCGAACGGGGCCGGCAAGTCCACCGCCATGAAGGCCGTGTTCGGGATGCTGCCGCTGCGCGAGGGGCGGGTGCTGCTGCGGGGCGGGGACATCACCGCGCTCTCGCCGCAGGACCGGGTCAAGGCCGGCATGGCCTTCGTGCCGCAGACCGGCAACGTCTTCACGTCGATGACGGTCGAGGAGAACCTCGAGATGGGCGCGTTCCTGCGCGACGACGAGGCCGGCATCCGCGAGACCATGGAGCAGGTCTTCGCGCTGTTCCCGATCCTGCGCGACAAGCGCCGGCAGGCGGCGGGGGAGCTTTCGGGCGGCCAGCGCCAGCAGGTCGCGGTGGGGCGGGCGCTGATGACCAAGCCGGACGTGCTGATGCTGGACGAGCCCACCGCCGGGGTCTCGCCGATCGTCATGGACGAGCTGTTCGACCGGATCATCGAGGTGGCGCGCACCGGCCTCGCCATCCTGATGGTCGAGCAGAACGCGCGCCAGGCGCTGTCGATCGCGGATCGCGGCTACGTGTTGGTGCAGGGCCGCAACGCCTACACCGACACCGGCGAGGCGCTGATGGCGGACCCGGAGGTCCGCCGGTCGTTCCTGGGAGGGTGAGATGACCGACGTGCTGAACGCGCTCGTCCTCTTCGCCAACTTCGTGCTCGTGCCGGGGCTCAGCTACGGCTCGCAGCTCGCGCTCGGCGCGCTCGGGGTGACGCTGATCTTCGGCGTGCTGCGCTTCGCCTATTTCGCCTTCGGCGACCTGATGGCCTTCGGCGCGATGGTCGCGATCCTCTGCACCTGGGGGCTGCAGGCGATGGGCGTCGGGCTCGGCCCGCTGCCGACGGCGCTGCTGGCGCTGCCGCCGGCCTTCCTCGTCGCCGCGCTGCTCTCCCTCGTCATCGACCGCTCGGTGTTCGCCTTCTACCGCCGCCAGCGCGTGAAGCCGGTGGTGATGGTGATGGCCTCGGTCGGCGTGATGTTCCTGCTCAACGGGATCGTGCGCCTCATCATCGGCCCCGACGACCAGCGCTTCGCGGACGGAGAGCGGTTCATCATCCGCGCCCGCGACTTCGAGGAGTGGGCGGGCCTCGAGGAGGGGCTCGGCCTGCGCACCACCTCGGTCCTCACCGTGGTCGTGGCGCTGATCGCGATGGTGCTGCTGTTCCGCTTCCTGCAGCGCACGCGCACCGGCAAGGCGATGCGCGCCTATTCGGACAACGAGGACCTCGCGCTCCTCTCCGGCGTCGATCCGGCGCAGGTGGTGCGGGTGACCTGGATCGTCGGCGCCTGCCTCGCGACGCTGGCGGGGGTGCTCTACGGGCTCGACAAGTCGTTCAAGCCCTTCACCTACTTCCAGCTCCTGCTGCCGATCTTCGCCGCGGCGATCCTCGGGGGCATCGGCCAGCCGCTGGGCGCCGTCGCCGGGGGCTACGTCGTCGCGTTCTCGGAGATGAGCGTGACCTACGCCTATCGGAAGGTGCTGATGTATCTCGGGCCGGAGGGCTGGGCGCCGAGCGGGCTCGTGCAGCTCCTCTCCACCGACTACAAGTTCGCGGTCAGCTTCGTGATCCTCGTCGTGGTGCTGCTGGTGCGCCCGACGGGCCTGTTCCGGGGGAAGGTGATATGAGCGCCGACGCCGCCGCGCCGCGGGCCGCGAACCCCGCCGCCCCGCCCGCCGCGGGGCAGGGGGCCGGCGTCTCCGCCTGGCGCGGACCGCTCCTCTTCGCCGTGATGGCCGCGATGCTGATCGCGGTCGGCGCGTTCCAGAGCTGGAACGTCGCCCTCTCGATCCTCTGCCTCTGCCTGATCTCGGCGGTCATGGCGCTCGGCGTCAACATGGCCTGGGGCTATGCGGGGCTCCTCAACATCGGGACCATGGGCTTCGCCGCGGTGGGCGGCGTCGCGGCGGTGCTCGCGGCCCAGCCCCCGGTGCCGGAGGCCTGGGCGGCGGGCGGGCCCGGCCTTCTCGGCGCGGCGCTGGCGCTCGCGGCGACGGTGGCGGCGGTGACGCTGATGCGCCGCCGCCTCGCGCGCGGGCCGGCGCGGGGCGTGCTGACCGCCGTCGTGGTGGTCGCCGGCTACGCCGCGACGCGCCGGTTCTTCGACCCCGCGGTCGACGCGATCGAGTCCGTCGACAGCGCCACCACCGGCTATCTCGGCGGGCTCGGCCTGCCGATCGCCTTCGGCTGGCTGCTCGGCGGCGTGATGGCGGCGGGCGCCGCCTGGCTGATCGGGCGCGTCGCGCTCGGCCTGCGCTCGGACTACTTCGCCATCGCCACGCTCGGCATCTCCGAGATCGTGCTCGCCATCGTGAAGAACGAGGACTGGCTCGCGCGCGGCGTCAAGAACGTCACCGGCCTGCCGCGCCCCGCGATCGTCCCCTACGAGGTGCAGCTGCAGGAGAGCGCGGACTTCGTCGCGCGCGCCGAGGCCCTCGGCATCGATCCCGCCGAGGCCAGCGGCATCGCGGTCAAGCTGCTCTACGCGCTCCTCTTCGCCATAGTCCTCGGCATCCTTTTGTGGCTGGCGGAACGCGCGCTCGCCTCGCCGTGGGGACGCATGATGCGCGCGATCCGCGACAACGAGGCGGCGGCCGAGGCGATGGGCAAGGACGTCACCCGCCGCCACCGCCAGACCTTCGTGCTCGGCTGCGCGGTGGTCGGCATCGCCGGCGCCATGCTGGTGACCTATGACGGCCAGCTCACGCCGACGTCCTACAACCCGCTGCGCTTCACCTTCCTGATCTGGGTGATGGTGATCGTCGGCGGGTCCGGCAACAACTGGGGTTCGGTGCTCGGCGGCTTCCTGATCTGGTTCGTCTGGATCCAGGCCGAGCCCGCGGGCCTCTGGCTGATGAGCGTGCTCTCCGCGCCGCTGCCGGAGGGCTCCTGGCTCGCCGGTCACCTGCGCGACGGGGCGCCCCACATGCGCATGGTGTTCATGGGCGCGATCCTGCTGATCGTGATGCGCTTCGCCCCGCGCGGGCTGATCCCCGAGCGGCCGCGCTGACGCCCGCCGCCACGGCGCCGGGACGGCCGAGGCTCAGGCCGCCTTCGCCGCGTCCCGCGCATGCACCAGTTCGACCTCGCCTCGCAGCGCCGCCATCAGCGTCGAGAGGAGCTTGACCGAGCCTTCGTCCTTCAGCCGGCCGTCGGCGTCGAAGGCCTCGGCCGAGCGGGCGATCGTGACCTCCGGCGCCTGCAGGATGCGGGGGTTGAAGGCCGTCAGGCAGTGACGCAGCGAGAACTGCGAGCGTTCGCCCCCGGCGCGCCCGGCGGCGGCGGACATGATGGCCACCGGCTTGCCGTCGAAGGCCATGGGCTTGTCGCGGCTGACCCAGTCCAGCGCGTTCTTCAGCACGCCCGGAAGGTTCTTGTTGTATTCGGGCGTCGAGATCACGATGCCGTCGGCCGCGCGGATCTCGGCGATCAGGGTCGCGACGCCCTGCGGCAGTCCCTCGGCCGCCTCCAGGTCTCCGTCGTAGAGCGGCAGGCGCAGGTCGGCCCAGACGGCCTCGGTCGGGGCGTAGAGGCGCAGCGCCTCGGCCGCGAGCCTGGTGTTGGTGCTTGCCCGGCGCAGGGCGCCGGAGATCGCGAGAATTCGGTGCGTCATCGAAGGTCTCCCTTTCGTCGGGGTCGTCGCGGCGTCGGCTTGGGCAGGTAAGCCGCGAAGCGCGCGCGCCAAGCCTGCGGCGCGCCCCGTCCGACATCCGCGACCCGCCGCCTTCAGCGGGCGTCCTCGTCACTCTCGCCGCGGTCGTCGCCGTCCTCGCCCCCGGTCCGGGTCATCCATTCCGCCACGAGTTCGTGCTGGACCGCGGCGGCCTCGGCCTTGCGGTAGAAGCCGAGCAGCTCGCGCAAGGGGTCCGACGCGCGCTGAAAGGCCGAGACGAAGGCGACGATCACCCCGACCGTGGTCTCCCCGCGCGCGACGAGCCAGCCGCCGAAGACCAGCGTCGCCAGCGGAC
>DATFKM010000012.1:0-6232 GCA_035268645.1 Paracoccaceae bacterium
TCGCGCACGGGGCGGGAGCGGAGATCGCCCTCGGGGAGACGCCGGAGGCGGCGCCGGCGCTGGCGGATCCGGATCGGCTGGCGCAGGTCTTCATCAACCTGCTGTCGAACGCCGTGAAATACTCCGACTCGCCCGGCCCGCGCGTGCACGTCTCAGGCCGGATCGAAGCGGGCGCGGCGATCTTCGCGGTGGACGACGACGGACCCGGCGTGCCGGAGCGGGACCGGGAGCGCATCTTCCAGAAGTTCTCCCGCGGCTGGGATCGGACCGACGCGGGCGGAGCCGGGCTCGGCCTCGCCATCAGCCGGGAGATCATGCGGCGCTTCGGCGGTGACTTGGTGCTGGCGGGCGAAGGCACGCTGGGCGGAGCCCGCTTCGAGGTGCGTCTCCCGCTCATCAAGACCCGGGCCGCGGCGGCGGAGTGACGCCCTTCGCCGGCGCCGGCGACGCGCCCCGCGCGTCGCCGTGGGCGCCAGGCCGATCGGCGTACGGCAAACGTGCATACGCTGTCGGACATTCGTGCGGCGGATGTCGGACTTTCGTGCGGCCCGCGTGTGCCGGTCGTCGGCCTTCGGTCGGACCCGCGTCCGCGGCGTGTCGGCCTTCCGTGCGTCAGGCGTGCCGACCTGGCGCCGACGTCGTGCCGACGTCGTCGGCCGCCTATGTCGCGGAACGGAGCAGGGGGAGAGGAACGGCGTTCGAGAGGGGCGCTCGCGGCGGGGGGCGCAGCTTGGCGCCGAGAGCTTTACCGAAGGTGTCGGGCGCCGCCTTTCGCCGACGTGGCCGCGACGACCGGGCCGGGCGCCCCTCGGCGGCGCGCCTTGGCGCGTCGCCGGCGCCGGGCGAGCGGGGGGCTTGCCCCCCCCGAGCCCGGCGCTCCCCCCCCGGAGGGACGGCGCGGAGGTCAGGCGGCGAGGCGACCGGCCAGGGAATTCGGGGCGGCGCCGATCAACGCGACCTCGACGATCTCCCCGGCACGCTCCGGGCCGGCCTCGAGAAACACGGGAGAGAGCCAGGGCGAGCGGCCGACCATCTGGCCGGGCTCGCGACCGGGCTTCTCGACGAGCACCTCGCAGCGGCGGCCGACGAGCGATTCCTGGAAGGCGCGCTGCTGCTCGCCCAGCAGGGCCTGGAGGCGGGCGAGGCGGTCGGCCGCCACGTCCTCGGGCACGGGGTCGTCAGCCCGCGCGGCCGGAGTGCCGGGGCGGGCGGAGTACTTGAAGGAGAAGGCGGAGGCGTAGCGGACCTCGCGGACCAGCGCCAAGGTCTCCTCGAACTCGGCCTCGGTCTCGCCCGGGAAGCCGACGATGAAGTCGCCGGACATGGCGATGTCGGGCCGGGCGGCGCGGATGCGCTCGATCAGGCGGAGATAGCTCTCCGCCGTGTGCCTGCGGTTCATCGCCTTGAGCACCCGGTCGGAGCCCGACTGCACGGGCAGGTGCAGGTAGGGCATGAGCTCCGGCACGTCGCCATGCGCGGCGATCAGGTCGTCCGACATGTCGTTGGGGTGCGAGGTGGTGTAGCGGATGCGGTCGAGGCCCTCGATCTCCGCCACGGCGCGGATCAGCCGGGCGAGGGACCGGTCGGACCCGTCCGGGCCTTCGCCGTGATAGGCGTTGACGTTCTGGCCGAGCAGCGTGACCTCGCGCACGCCCTGCGCGGCGAGGGCCTTCGCCTCCTCCAGCACGCGGGCGGCGGGGCGGGAGACCTCGGCCCCGCGGGTGTAGGGCACCACGCAGAAGGCGCAGAACTTGTCGCAGCCCTCCTGCACGGTGAGGAAGGCGGCGGGGGCGCGGCGGCGCGGGGCGGCGGCCTTCGCCCTGGCCATGGCGGCGAACTTGTCCTCGGCGAGGTCGGTCTCGACCCCGCCCTCGCGCACCAGCGCGGGCAGCTTGTGATAGGCCTGCGGGCCGACGGCGAAGTCGACGGCGGGCTGGCGGCGCAGGATCTCCTCGCCCTCGGCCTGGGCGACGCAGCCGGCGACGCCGATGCGCAGGTCCGGGTTCGCGGCCTTCAGCGGCTTCAGGCGCCCGAGCTCGGAATAGACCTTCTCGGCCGCCTTTTCGCGGATGTGGCAGGTGTTGAGGAGGATGAGGTCGGCGTCCTCCGGCCGGTCGGTCGTCTCGTAGCCCTCGGCGGCCATGACCCCGGCCATGCGCTCGGAGTCGTAGACGTTCATCTGGCAGCCGTAGGTCCTGACGAAGAGCTTCCTAGAGCCGGCCATCGCGCCTCTCCCGTCCCGAAAAGGGTCGCGGCGCGGAGCCTTCGCCCCGCGCCGCGTCCGCGTCTAGCGCTCTCGTCCCCGGCGTGCAACGACGCCGGGGAGCGGCCGCCTCACTTCGCCTTGGGCTTGCGGCCGAGGCCGATCTGCTTGGCCAGCTCCTGCCGCTTGCGGGCGTAGGCCGGCGCGACCATCGGGTAGTCGGGCGAGAGGCCCCATTTGGCGCGATATTCCTCGGGCGTCATGTCGTAGGCGGTCTTGAGGTGCCGCTTCAGCATCTTCAGCTTCTTGCCGTCGTCGAGGCAGACGATGTAGTCGTCCGTCACCGACTTCTTGATCGGCACCGCCGGCACCAGTTCCTCCTTGGGCTCCGGCTTGTCCTCGGCCAGTTCCGCCAGCTTGGCGTAGACCGATTCGATTACGCCGGTGAGATCCTGCGGCGAGACCGGATTGTTGGAGACGTGCGACGACACGATGTCCGAGGTCAGGGCCAGAAGCTCCGACTTGGCGATCGCGGGCTCTTCCTTGGTGGCTTCGGTCATGCTTGGTTCCTGTCTGCATGGCAATTGAACGCACGAGGCGACATTCGGCCGGTCCCAGCGTGGAGACACAGGCTTGCGTCGCTCTTTTCTGTTCGTGGCCGTCTTTATTCGGGCTTCCGGGTGACGTCAAACAATTTCCCAAATCGCGTCGTCGCGACCACATCGTCACCCCCCCAATTCGCGGCGGAGGATCAAGGCGTCGACCGCAGGCCCTTTCGAACGCATGTAGTAACCGCGACGTCGTCCCGCCAGTCCCCAGCCTTCGGCGACATAGAGCGCCCGAGCCGGCTGATTGTCGGCCGCCACTTCGAGGAACGCCGCCTCGGCCCCCGCCGCGGCCGCGCGGACCGCGAAGGCGCGGAGCAGCCGCCGGGCGACGCCGCGCCGGCGCGCTGCGGGGCGGACCGCGAGCGTCAGCAGCTCCGCTTCGCCGCCGGCCGCGACGCCGAGGAGAAGGCCGTCGGCCTCCGTCACGGTCACCGCGCCGGGTCGGGTCGCGAGGGCCAGGATCTCGGCCGCGGACCAGGCCCGGCCGGCCGCGCCGAAGGCCTCGGCGTGCAGGGCGGCCGCGTCGTCGGCCTCGGCCGGGGTCATGCGAGGAGGCGGGGCGGCGGCTCGGACGGCGGAGCGGCGTCGGGCGGGCGCGGGTAGATCGGGGCGGGGCGCGGGACCGGCCCCGCCGCGAGGCGGCGGACGGCGAGGCGGGCGAGGGCGATCGGATCCGCGAGGTCGCCGGCGGCCTCGTGCCGGGCGCCGAGGGCGGCGGCCAGCGCCTCGGCCGGGCCCGGCGGGCCGACGACGCTGGAGGCGCCCGCGAGGGCCGCGGCGAGGCGTTCGGGCGGGCCGAGCTCGAGGGCGGAGACGGGCGCGCCGGCGGCGTCGAAGGCCTGGGCGTAGAGCGCGCCGCGCGGGGCGCCGACGGCGACGACCAGGGGGCCGCCGCCCGCCGTCTCCGCCAGCGCGTCGAGCCGGGGCACGCCGACGGCGGGGATCGAGAGCGCGAGGGCGAGGCCGCGCGCGGCGGCGACGCCGATGCGCACGCCGGTGAAGTTGCCGGGGCCGGTGCAGACGGCGACGGCGGCGAGGTCGGCGGGGCGGAGGCCGGCGGCCTCCAGCGCCTCGGCGATCATGGGGGTCAGGCGTTCGGCCTGGCCGCGGGCCATCGGCTCGTCCAGCCGCACGAGCGCGTCGCCGCCGCGGAGGACCGCGACGGCGCATCGGGAGGCGGAGGTCTCGAGCGCGAGGACCGGCCCCGCGGGGGCGGTCACGTCAGAACTGGACGCCGACGGGCCGCACCTCGGTCACTTCGGGGATGTAGTGACGGAGCAGGTTCTCGATGCCCATCTTCAACGTCATGGTCGAGGACGGGCAGCCGGCGCAGGCGCCCTGCATGTGCAGGTAGACCACCCCGCGCTCGAAGCCGTGGAAGGTGATGTCGCCGCCGTCCTGCGCCACGGCGGGGCGCACGCGGGTGTCGAGCAGCTCCTTGATCTGCCCGACGATGGCGCCGTCGGGCCCCACGTGCTCGGCGTGGCCGGAGCGCGAGCCCTCGCCCTCGATCGCGGGCTGGCCGGACTGGTAGTGCTCGAGGATGGCGCCGAGGACGCCGGGCTTGAGGTGGTCCCAGTCGAGCCCCTCGGCCTTCGTCACGGTGATGAAGTCGGGGCCGAGGAACACGCCCGTCACGCCGTCCGACGCGAAGATGCGGCGGGCGAGGGGCGAGGCGGCGGCGGCCTCGGGGTTCGGGAAGTCGGCCGTGCCGGAGGAGAGCACGGTCTCCCCGGGCAGGAACTTCAGGGTCGCCGGGTTCGGCGTCGACTCGGTCTGGATGAACATGGGCGGACCTCCGTTTCGATCCATAACTGGACCCCCCGGCGCCCGAAATCAAGAATCGTTCCAAACTGTCTGGCTCAGCAGAGCGCGATCACCTCGTCGCGGCTGAGACCGCCGGGGACGACGGTGACGGGAACCGGCATGCGCCCGCCCATCTTGCCGACGAGATGGGCGACGAGGGGGCCGGGCGCGGTGTCCGCCGCGGCGCCGAGGACGAGGACGCCGATCTCGGGGTCCTCCTCGATCTGGGCGAGCACCTCCTCGACCGGCTCGCCCTCCCGGATCACGAATTCGGGGACGATGCCGACGTTCTCCTGCACGGGGCCGGAGACCTCCTGGAAGCGGGCCTCGGCGGCCTCGCGGGCCTCGCGGCGCATGATGTCGCCGACGCCGATCCAGTGCTGGAACTCCTCGGGGCGCAGGATGAAGAGCATCTGCAGCCCGCCGCCCGTCTTCTGCGCGCGGCGCGCGGCGAAGCGGATGGCGTTCATGCATTCGGGGCTCTCGTCGACGACGACGAGGAACTTGCGCATCGGTCGAGCCTCCACGTCGGGGCGCGGCCTTGAAAGCATGGGCGAGGGGCCGGAGCGGCGCAAGCGCCGCGGTTGACGGCGCCTCCCGTCCGCGCTCGACTGACGGCGCGGCGGCACGGGAGGGGGCGGATGGACGAGGCGGCGGCGCCGACGGCCCTGAGCCCGACGGGGGCGCCCGTCGGGCTGCTCGGCTTCGGCCTCTCGATCGATCCCGTGTTCGACTCGATCCTGCTGTCGCTGCCGGTCCTCTTCGGCGTGATCCTGGTGTTCCTGAGCGGCCCGAAATGGCGCGCCGAGATCCGCCGCTGGCTCTACGGCGCGGTCTGGAGCACGGCCTATGCCGGGCTGCTCGACGGCCTTCTGGCGCGGCTCGGCCGGTTCTTCGGGCCGGCGCTGGGCTGGCGGGCGCTGGACCGCTGCTTCGCGCTGGCGATGATCTACTCGATCGCCTTTTCGATGTTCCAGATTCTCCATAGTGGAGCCTGGGCACCTCCGGTCGTGCTGACAATCATGGCGACGACAGGCGTCGCGACGTTCGTCGCGTTCCGTCGGCTTAAGCAATGGCATGGACGCGCACGGGAGGGTGCGGCGCGTCCACGGCGGATCGTGCTTCATGTCAGGGAACACGTGCTCTATGCCGGCGCTCTTCTGGCAATCTTGTCGGCAGTCGTAGGCGCAGTGGCAGGCACAGGCTCAGTCGCCATGGCAGGCGCAGGCGCAGGCGCAGTCGCAGGCGCACTTGCAGTCGCAGGCGCAGTCGCAGCCGCAGTCGCAGGCGCAGTCGCAGTCGCAGTCGCAGTCGCAGTTACAGTCCCAGCCGCAGTCGCAGGCGCAGCCTCTCTCGCGTTCTTCGCGATCCCCGCGATCAACGCCCTTTTCGACTGGCCGTCCTGGGCGGCGAGTCGCTGGCTGATGGCGCGGCTCGTGGGCGACGCATCGCGGCCGCGGGCGACGGGACGCGCCCTCGCGATCCTCGGCCACGTCGCCGCCGATCTCGCCCTCGGCGTCCTGTGCCTGTTCGGGCTGGCGGTCGCGATCGCCGGGGTCGCGCATGCCGTCGGCGCCCCGGACGTATGGGAGAGTTACAGGGCGGCGCAGGACGA
>DATFKM010000013.1:0-5652 GCA_035268645.1 Paracoccaceae bacterium
AAAACCTTCACGCGCGGCGCCCAGTCCTCCTCCGGCCGCTCACGCATGTCGTTCCAGAGCGCGACGGTCTCCAGGATGTTCAGCAGCTGGCGCTTGTACTCGTGGATGCGCTTGATCTGCACGTCGAACATCGCGTCGGGGTCGGTCTCGACCCCGCACATGTCCCGCAGCCGGTCCGAAAGGCGGACCTTGTTCTCGCGCTTGACCGCGGCGAACCGCTCGCGGAACGCCGCGTCCTCGGCCAGCGGCCGGATCTCCGCGATCCGGTCGAGATCCGTGACCCAGCCCGCGCCGATGGTCTCGTTCAGCAGGTCCCGCAAGCCCGGATTGCAGCCGTGGATCCAGCGCCGCGGCGTCACCCCGTTGGTCCGGTTGCAGATCCGCTCGGGATGCAGCGCGTGCAGATGCCGGAACACCGTCTCCTTCATCAGCTCCGTGTGCAGCGCCGAGACGCCGTTGACCCTGCGCGCCCCGATGAAGGCCAGCGCGCCCATCCGGATCGTGCCGTGCTCGATGATCCGCGCCGCGTCGGGGCGGTCCGGATGCTCCGCCTCGTGGCGGGCGTCGATGCGCTGGATGATCTCGAGATGCCGCGGCAGCACCCGGCTCATAAGATCCCAGTGCCAGGTCTCCAGCGCCTCCGGCAGCAGCGTGTGGTTGGTGTAGTGCAGGCAGCCCCGCGCGATCTCGAAGGCCCGGTCGAAACCGATCCCCCGCTCGTCCACCAGAAGCCGCACCAGCTCCGCCACCGCGATCGCGGGATGCGTGTCGTTGAGCTGGATCGCCACCTTGCGCGGCAGCTCCCCGATGTCGCCATGCGCCGTCTCGAAGCGCCGCACGAGGTCGCGGAGCGAGGCGGCGGTGAAGAAGTACTCCTGCTTCAGCCGCAGCTCCTTGCCCTGCGGGGTCGTGTCGTCCGGATACAGCACCCGGCTGATCGTCTCCGCCAGGACCGCCGGCGCCGCCGCGCCGAGGAAATCGCCCCGGTTGAAGGCGGAGAGCTCGAACAGCCGCTCGGGCTTGGCCGACCACAGCCGGAGCGTGTTGGTCCAGCGCCCGCGCCAGCCCGGCACCGGCGTGTCGTAGCCCTCGGCCAGCACCACGTCCGCCGGCGTCCAGACCGCCGCGTCGCCCGTCCCGGGCGTCACCTCGCCCCCGAAGCCGATGCGCCACAGCGCCTCGCGCCGCTCGAACTCCCAGGGGTGGGCCTGGCTCAGCCAGTCCTCGGCCTCCTCGACCTGCCAGCCGTCCTCGAAGCTCTGGCGGAACAGGCCGTGGTCGTAGCGGATGCCGTAGCCCATCGCCGGCAACCCCAGCGTCGACATCGAATCGAGGAAGCAAGCCGCCAGCCGTCCGAGGCCGCCGTTGCCGAGCGCCGCGTCCGGCTCGTCCTCGATCACCCTGTCGTAGTCGAGGCCGAAGCGCTCCATCGCCGCCCGCGCCGTCTCGTCGAGGCCCAGGTTGTCGACCGCGTCCTCCAGCAGCCGCCCGATCAGGAACTCCATCGAGAGGTAGTAGACCCGCTTGCGGTTCTCCGCGTAGATCCGACGCGTCGTGTCGAACCAGGGCGCGATCACCAGATCCCGGATCGCGTGCGTCAGCGCCAGGCGCCAGTCCGACAGCGTCGCCGCGTCCTCGGACTTGCCGACGGTGTAAGCCAGATGCCGCAGCACCGCGTCTGAGAGCTGGCCGACATCGGTGGGCTGTTCGATCGGACGGTCGAGCGACATCTGGGGATCCTCATCTGCTGCACCGCGTCAAAGCAGATAGCGCGATCCCGCGCAACGCGAAGGGCGGCCTCAGGCCGTCGCCGCCCAGGCCGCCGCGCCCGCCGCCAGCACGCCCATCGCGATCTTCGCCGCCGCGCGCTTCACCGGCCCGTCGCCCTCCATGGCGTGATGATGCGCGCCGTGCGCCCGGCGATGCAGCCGCCACAGCCGCAGCATCACCGCCGTCAGCCCCAGCGCCGCGAGGTTCAGCCAGAAGGTGTAGTCGATGGCGAAGCGCACGACGTCGGACACGGCCCGCCCGCTCTCCGGAACGATGCCGAGAAGTTCGAAGGCTCCGTTGAGGATCAGCGCCGTGAGCACGATGGAGACGTACATGACCCCCGCGACGTAGAGCGCGGTGCGCAGCCCGTAATACTTGGCGTTCACCATCACCAGCGGCGGCACCATCAGGTCCGAATAGATGAACCCCATGATCCCCGCGAACAGCACGCCGTTCGCGTTCAGCACCGTCGCCAGCGGGATGTTGCCCATCGAGCCGATGAAGGTCGCCGCCGCCACGAAGGGGGCGACCATCGCGTTCTCCAGCGCGATCAGCCAGCCCGGCAGGCCGAGGCCCGCGTCCGTCAGGAAGATCGCGGCCCAGACCTCGGCCGGCACCAGCGCCGCCACGAAGCCGGCGATGGTGAAGCCGATCAGGATCTCCTTCCAGACCATCTCCCAGTCGTGCGCGAAGTTGGCGCCGACCTGCATCCAGCCCTCGCGGGAGACGATGCGGTCGCGCCAGTCGAAGTCCTCCGCCTCGGTGTCGCCCTCCGCCTCGACCTTGTCGCGCGCGTGGGCGAGCCAACGCTCGGGGTAGGTGGCGCGGATGATCAGGCTGGAGATCGCGATCAGCACCAGCCCGCCGACGATCTCCGCCGCCAGGAAGGCCGGACCGAGGAAGATCAGGATCAGGATCCCGAGCTCGATCACGAGGTTGGTCGAGGCGAACATGAACGCGACCGCCGCGACGAAATGCGCCCCCTTCATCACCAGCGAGCGCGCCGCCGCCAGCGCCGCGAAGGAGCAGGATGACGAGGCCGCGCCGAACACCGTGGCGAGCGCGACCGACCGCGCGCCGGCCCCGCCCATGTAGCGCGTCAGCCGCGCCTTGGGCACGAAGGCCTGGATCATCGCGCTGATCACGTAGCCGAACGCGAAGGCCCAGCCCGATTTCCAGAAGAAGCCGAGCGCGGTGCGCGCGGCCTCGCCGAACAGGCTCAGGATCGCCGTCGTCTCCATGCACGCCTCCGCGTCGTCATCCGCGCCGCGCGACCCGACGCCGGGGCCCGACGGAGGAGTGCCGTCGCGCCGAGGGTCCGGCCGAACGGTCGGCGCCGCGCCCGGTGCGACCGCGACGCGTCGCGATCGTCGGGCATCAGCATGCGGCAACGCCGCCGAGCCCGCGCCGTTCCCCGCGGAGGCGAGCTTGGCGGGCGCGCGCGCCTCGGGGGGATCGACCCCCCTCGGCCCGCCGAGGCGCGGGGCGCGCCTCGAGAGGCGCCCGGCCCCGGGCGGCGCGCCGCCGGCCGGCCGGCCCGCCGACGTCAGCGGCCGTCGCCGCGCCCACGCCCCACGGCGGCGGCCGCGGCCGCCACGTCCGGATCGCGGTCCAGCGCACCCGGCGGGACGCGATGCCGGCGCCGCCAGTTCGGAGCCTCCTCCACCGTGCCGGGCACGTTCTGCGGCGCCCGCTCGCCCAGCGCGTCGTCGAGCTGCACCGCCGCCATGGCGCTGCCCGAAGCGCCGATCAGCGCATGCACCGCGTCGCGAAGCGCCCGCGTCAGCCGCCCCGGCGGCGCCCCCGGCTCGACCTCGTCGGGCAGAAGCCCCGCGGCCGACAACCGCCGCGTCAGCGCCGCCCGCTCGCGCCCGCGCCGGGCGCGCGCCTCGGCGGCCCCGGCGGCGTCGAGATGGCCGAGCGCCTCGCGGATCGCCACGTCCTCGGCCTCCCACCAACCGGCGAGCGTCGGCGTGTCGTGCGTGCCGAAGGCCGCCAGCGTCGGCGCCGCCCAGGTCGCGGGATCGCGGAAGCCTTCCTCGTCGCCCTCGAACTGCAGCACCGCGCAACCGTGCACCCCCTGCGCCGCCATGCGCGCCCGGAACCCCTCCGGCACCGTGCCGAGATCCTCCCCGACGACCACCGTGCCCGATCGCGCGGCCTCCAGCCGGATCAACGCCGTCAGGATCTTCGCCGGCTGGCGCACGTAGGCGCCGGGCAGCGCGCCCCCCTCCGGAACCCAGAAGGCCCGCTCGACGCCGAGGACGTGGTCGATACGGACCGCGCCGGCCCGGCCCGTCGCCGCGCGCAGCATCGCCCGGAACGGCGCGTAGTCCGCGCGCCTCAATCCCTCCGGCGAGAACGGGGCGAGGCCCCATTCCTGCCCCTCGGAATTCATCATGTCGGGCGGCGCGCCGAGACTGACGCCCTCCGCGAAGGCGTCGCGCCGCGCCCAGACCTCCCCACCGCCCGGCCGCACGCCCACGGCGATGTCGAGATAGAGCCCCAGCGCCATGCCCGCGGCGCGGGCCCGCGCCTGCGCCTCGGCGATCTGCGCCTCCGCCAGCCACTGAAGCCAGGCGTGACGGCGCCACTCCCGCGCCGCGGCGTCCGCGAAGGCGACGACCTCCCGGCCCGCCGGATCGCGCAACCCCGCCGGCCAGCGCCGCCAGTCCTCGCCGTGCCGAAGGCTCAGCGCCTCGAACACGGCCTGCCGGCGCCGCGGCTCGCCCCCCGCCTCGAGCCAGGCGTCGAACTCGGCCCGTCGCCCGGTCCGCTCGCCCGTCGCCTCGAACGTCTCGAAGAGCGCCCGGAGCGCCGGTTCCGCCACCCCGGCCCGCAGCGCCGCGTCCCCGAACTCGGCGCCCGCGGCCGCGACGCGCGCCGGCCCCGCCTCCGCCAGCAGCGCCTGCGCGGCGGAACAGAACCCGAACTCCGGCACGCGCTCGAGCGCCAGATGCCCCGCATCGAAGGCGCTCCGCGACGAGGGCGAATAGGGGCTGAGCCCCCGATGCGCCGCGCCCCGGTCGTGCACCGGATTGATGCCGAGAAAATCCGCCCCGTGCGCCGCCAGCGTCTCCGCGGCGACCGCGAGGTCCTCGTAGTCCCCCCGGCCGAGGCTCCTCGGCGCGACGAGGCCGTAGAGCGCCGCGGTGACGCCCCAGATCCGGGCCCGCCCCGTCGCCTCCGCCACCGAAGGCGCCCGGGCCGGCGCGGCGACGAGCGTCACCGCCTCGCCGTCTTCCGCCTCCAGCCGATGCAGACCCGGCGGCAGCGGCGGCAGCGGCGCGCCCGGCGGCCCCTCGACCCGCCCGCCGTCCTCCAGCGCCAGCGTCCAGGCCCGGTCGTGCGGGCCGAACCAGGCGCCGTCGACGCCCGCCTCGACCGCGTCCTCCCGCGGCATGCGGCGGGTGGCGTCCTCCGCCTCCAGGGCCGCCAGCGTCTCGGCGGCCTCCGCCTCGGATCCGGCCGCCACGCCCATCGCGGCGAGACAGGCCTCGAGCGTCTCCGGCGGCGCCACGCGGCGGGCGCCGTCGAGTTCGTGGTGCACGCGGACGACACCGAGGCGCTCGGCCAGCCGCTCCAGCGCCGTCATCGCCGAACCGCCTCGTGGATGCGGACGGCGCCGCCCGACAGCGCTTCGCCCGGAGGCGTTCCGTCCTCCGGCTCGCTGTCCAGCACGGCCCTCCAGACGAAATCCGCGCCCGCCGGGGGCAGCTCCGGCGTCACGGGCTCGGCGGCCAGATTGACGGCGATCAGCGCCGGCGCCGGATCCCCGAGGGCGCCCGCCGCGCCGCGCAACGTCAGCAGGAAGCCCGGCAGCGCGGGGTCGGCCCAGTCCGGCGCCCCCCCGCCCGAGAGCGCGTGCCACTCCACCTCCGG
>DATFKM010000014.1:0-7840 GCA_035268645.1 Paracoccaceae bacterium
AGCAGCCAGCCCGCCCCCTCGGCCCCGCCGAGAAGATCGAGGCCGGCGGCGAAGAGCACCAGCGCGAGGGCCGAAGGCAGCGTGAACGCCGTCCAGGCCGCCAGCGCGCCGAGCGGGCCCGCGCGGAACAGGCCGAGCGCGAGGCCGACCTGCGAGGAGGCGGGGCCCGGCAGGAACTGGCAGAGGGCGACGATCTCGGCGTATTGCGCCTCGCTCAGCCAGCCGCGGCGGACGATCAGCGCCTCCCGGAAGTAGCCGAGATGGGCGACGGGGCCGCCGAAGGAGGTCAGGCCGAGGCGCAGGAACGCGCCGAAGACCTCGCCCGGCGTGCCCCGGGCGGCGGGCGTCGCGGCGTCGGCGGCGGCGTCGGTCATGGCGGAGCCTCTTCCTTCGGGGGCGGCGGCTTCTTAGATGCATGGCCGGCGGGTCACGTCCAATGACGGTTGCATGACGCGAGCGCCTCCGCGTTGAAGGTGGAGCCCCGCTGCGTTACGCTCGGCGTCGTTGCAAAGGAGATCGCGATGTTCGGCATTCCCGGCCAGGCCCCCGTGACGCTCACGGATGCGGCCGTGGCCCGCATCCGCAAGCTGATGGCCGAGGCGGAGGGCGAGACCGCGGGCCTTCGCATCGGCGTCAAGAAGGGCGGCTGCGCGGGCATGGAATACACCATGGAGTTCGCGGGCGAGGCCCAGGAGCACGACGAGGTGGTGGAGCAGGACGGCGCGCGGGTGATGATCGCCCCGATGGCGCAGATGTTCCTGTTCGGCACGCGGATCGACTACCGGACCGCCCTGCTCGAATCGGGCTTCACCTTCGACAACCCCAACGTGGTCGACAGCTGCGGCTGCGGCGAGTCGGTGAAGTTCGCCGACGCCTCCTGATGCGGCGCCGTCGCGGCGAGGACTTTCCGCGCGCACGGCGCCGGGCTTGAAGCGGGCGACGCTTCGCGGAGGAGGGACGTGATGCGCCGCAAGCTCGCCGCCGGAAACTGGAAGATGCACGGGCTGTCCTCGAGCCTCGCGGAACTCGACGCCTTGGTGGCCGAGACGCCTGCGCCGGGCTGCGACGTGCTGATCGCGCCGCCGGCGACGCTGCTCGCGCCGATGGCGGCGCGCGCGGCGGGGGGGCCGGTCGCGTTGGGCGGACAGGACTGTCACTGGGCCGAATCGGGCGCGCATACCGGCGACGTCTCTGCGGAGATGTTGGCCGACGCCGGCGCGACGGCGGTGATTCTCGGCCATTCGGAGCGACGCGCCGATCACGGCGAGACGGACGCGATCGTGCGGAAAAAGACGGAGGCGGCGTGGCGGGCCGGGCTGCTGGCCATCGTTTGCGTGGGCGAGACCGAAGCGGAACGCGATGGCGGGCGGGCGCGGGCGGTGGTCGAAGGCCAGCTCGCCGGATCCCTGCCCGACGGCGCCGCGGCGGCGAACACGGTCGTCGCGTACGAGCCGGTCTGGGCGATCGGCACGGGCCGCACGGCGACTCCTGACGACATCGCCGAGATGCACGGCGCGATCCGCGCGGCGCTTTCGGCGCGCTTCGGAGATGAGGCGGCGGGAATGCGCCTGCTCTACGGCGGCTCGGTGAAGCCGGGCAACGCGGCGGAGATCTTCGCGACGCCGGACGTGGACGGCGGTCTCGTCGGGGGGGCGAGCCTCAAGGCGAAGGATTTCGCCGCGATCGTCGCCGCGGCGTCGGGCTGAGACGAAGACGGCCCCGGCGCATGCGCCGAGGCCGGTTCGCGTAGAAGCCGCTTCGGGAGCGTCAGCCCTTCATCAGGTCCGCCGCCTGCCCCACCCAGTCGTCACGGACCGAGCGGCCCTTGAAGCTTGTGAGGTTGTCGTCGATCCATACGAGGTTCTCGGGCGTCAGCCCGGCGATCTGCTCGTAGGTGTAGAGGCCGATGGCGTTGAGCTCCGCCTCAAGCTTCGGGCCGACGCCCTTGATCGCCTTGAGATCGTCGGGCTCGGTCGGCGCGGAGTCGTGCAGCGTCGCCGGCTTGACCGCCCGGGTCTCGCCGTCCTCGGTCGGCTCGGCCGCCGGCTCGGGCACGGCGGCGGGCGGCGAGGGGACCTCGGCCACCAGCTCCAGCGCCGGGGCGGCGGCCTTGGCAGGAGCGGGAGCCTTCACCTCCACCTTGGCAGGCGAGGGCTTCGCCTCCGCCTTCGTCTCGGTCGCTGGGGCCGCGGTCTCGACGGAGACGGCGGGGGCGAAGCGCCACGGCACGCCGAACATCGGCGCCATCGGCGAGAAGCTCAGCCAGTACTCGTAAAGGCTCTCGTCCTCGCGCTTGAGGAGCGGGACGCCCATCATGAAGTCAGCCTGCATCTCCGGGTCTCCCCCAGTCGTTGTTGCACCGAACAGCATATACGGATTGTCATTGTGCAATGCAACATCGCTTCGGGGGAGACCGTCGACTCACGCCGCGCTGAAGCGTGTCTCTCCGGCGTCTGCCTCCTCGACGTGGGCGCGTGCGAAGCCGTAATGCTCGGCGAGGCGTCCGAGGGCGATCTTGAGCACGACCTTGCCGGAGCGCGCCGACCAACCCATGCGCCGCTCCGTGGCCTCCAGCCCCTCGAGGAAGCAGCAGGCGCGCACCGCCGCGTCCTCCAACCCCGGACCGAGCGCCTCGAGCGCTCCGGCGAGACGGCGGCGGGCGGCCTCGGGTCCCTCGGCCGGGCCGCGGCCGGGGCCGCCGTCGACGCCCGCCGTCAGGAAGCGCCGCCAGTCCTGCGCGACCCGAGGCCCCATCTGCGCGGCCTCGAAATCCTCTCGCAGGCGCTCGCCGGCGGCGACCTCCTCGGGCTTGAGGAACGCGGCGCCGTCGGAGCCGCGACGCCGGGCGAGCCAGCCGAGGGGCGTCTCGCCGAGGTTGACGGGCCGCGATTCGATGCCGGCCTCCGTCGCGAACAGGCGTTCGCCGACCTCCTGATGCTGGCGCGCGAAGGGGCTCGGCGCCGCCTCGGCCACGCGGCGGCGCGCCGTGCCGTCCTCGGCGAGGACGCGCTTCAGCCAGGCCCTGCCGACGGCCGAAAGCTCGTAGCGCGCCGTGCTGGGGCCGACATGGGCCGAGAGGATCCATTCGCGCCTCGCGAATTCCCGCGCCATGGCGACGGGCGTGCGCGCGAGGGTGACGAAGCCGCCGCCACCCTCGGCCGCGCGGAACACGGCCGCGACCTCCGCCCCGCGCGCGAGCGCCATGAAGGCGCGCGGCTCCCCGAGGCGCCGGAGGATGCGGCGGGCCTCCTTCTCGACGGCGCCCTCGGTCGGGCGACCGTCCGGGCTCCGGGCGAGGGAGACGGCGGCGCGGCGGCCGCGGTCGAATTTGGCTACGACGGAACGAGGCATGTTGGACGCGACCTCCAAGGGATGCGGCGCATGCGCGCCATCCGGGGAATTCGGCGCAGACGCGCCATGCGGAGACTGCGGCGCGGGCGCGACGAAGGGGTTCGCGACGGTCTCGATCTCCGCCAGGATCTCATCCCAGAGAGGATCGTCCCGCCGCGCTTCGACGCGTCTGACGGCGCGCAGAACCGTGGACGGCGCCCGCCCGGTCGCCGTCGCCAGACGGCGGAGCGGGACGCCCAGAGCGGTGTGGGCGAGATAGAGCGCGACGGCCTCCGAACGCTGCGCGGCGGCCTGTCCGACGGGCAGGTTCGCCTCGACGAGGCGGCGGCAGTCCTGAAGGTACGTTGTCGCGGCCATGTCGACCTGTCGCTTTCACGCGCCGGTATCCGCGCGGTTCAACACACGTTAAAGTTGATTCATTATCGAGCCGTTAAACGATCTCGAGAAATGAGCTTGGATCGCTTTTCGGTCAGTGACTTACGGGAGGAGCGCGCGGCGCCACACGAGATCGCGCAACACCCCGCTCGGCGGCCGCAATCTCGACCTGGTTCAACTTTGAGGAGAATCAGATGTTCGACCTTGCCACCGACGCCGTCTTCGACGCCCCGCTCGTCGTCCCGCGCGCCCCGCAGCGCCGCGGCGCGCCGGCGGCGTTGCGCCGTCCGCGCCTGCTGGTACGCGCCGCCAAGGCCGGCGCCGCGCTCTACCGCCGGGAGCGCGACCTGGCCCCGCTGCTCCCCGCCATGGCGACTTCGGCGCGCAAGGCCGCGGACGTCGCCTCTCGGCTGGAGGCGGCGGAGGCCGAACTGGAGGCCCTGCGCATGGCCGGGGCCCCCGACTATCCGCTACGCCGGCACGTGGCCGTCCTCTCGGCCCTTCTGGCCGAGCGCGCGGTCGCGGCCGGCCTCAGCTGAAGCCCTCGGGCATGGCGGCCTTGCGGCGCGCGACGTAATCCTCGAGCGATTCGAGAACGCCGGGATCGATCGCCGGCGGCTCGTGCGCGGCGATCAGCGCGCGCGCGCGCGTCGCGGCGAGCCGGGCGGTGTCCGGCGCGCCGTCCTCCACCCAGGTCTCGTATGGGCGGTGATCGAGAACATCGGAGCGCCAGAACGCCGACTGGAAGTTCCTCTGGGTATGCCCGCAGCCGAGATAATGGCCTCCCGGCCCGACCTCGCGGATCGCGTCCATGGCCTGCGCCTCCTCCGACAGGTCGATGCCGGACGCGAAGGCGTGCAGCGCCCCGAGCTGGTCGGCGTCCATCACGAACTTCTCGTAGCTCGCCACCAGTCCGCCCTCGAGCCAGCCGCAGGCGTGAAGCATGAAGTTGACGCCGCCGAGCAGCGCCGCGTTCAGCGTGTGCGCCGTCTCGTAGGCCGCCTGCGCATCCGGCAGCTTCGAGCCGCAGAGCGCGCCGCCGGAGCGGAACGGCAGCCCGAGGCGACGGGCGAGCTGCCCGGCGCCGTACAGGATCTTGGAGGCCTCGGGCGTGCCGAAGGTCGGCGCCCCGGAGTTCATGTCGATCGAGCTGACGAAGGCGCCGAAGATCACCGGCACGCCCGGGCGGATCAACTGGGAGTAGGCGACGCCGGCCATCACCTCCGCCAGCACCTGAGTCAGCGTGCCGGCCACCGAGACGGGCGCCATCGCGCCGCCAACGACGAAGGGCGACACGATGCAGGCCTGCCCGGCTTCCGCGTAGACCTCGAGCGCTCCGGCCATGGTCGCGTCGAAGGTGAGGGGAGAGTTGAGGTTGATCAGCGAGACCGTCGCCGGCCGCCCCTGCAGCCCGCCCTCCGGCGCGAACAGCAGCTCGCACATCTCGACCGTGTCGCGGGCGCGCGACGGGTCGGTCACCGAGCCCATGAAGGGCCGGTCGGTCAGCGTCATGTGCGCCATCAGCATGTCCAGATGACGCCGGTTCACCGGCACGTCCGTCGGCTCGCACACGGTGCCGCCCGAATGGTGAAGCCACTTCGACATGTGGCCGAGGCGCACGAAGTTCCGGAAGTCCTCCAGCGTCGCGTAGCGGCGCATGCCCTCGAGGTCGCGCACGAAGGGCGGGCCGTAGACGGGCGCGAGCACGAGGTCGCGCCCTCCGATCTCGACCGCGCAGTCGGGCTCGCGCGCGATCTGGACGAATCGCTCCGGCGCCGTCGCGCAGAGGGCGCGCGCGAGGCCCTTCGGCAGGCGCACCCGCTCCTCGCGCACGTCGGCGCCGGCCTCGCGCCAGCGCGCGAGAGCGCCCGGATTGTCGGGAAAGGCGATGCCGATCTCCTCGAGCACGGTCTCGGCGTTGGCCTCCAGGATCTCCAGCGCCTCGAGGGAAAGCGGTTCGTAGTCGGGCACGGCCCGGATCAGCCGCGGGGCGCGAGAGGCTCCTCACCCGATCCGGTCGAGCCCGCGTCGTTGACGGTCGTCTCGTGATCGCTGGCCATGGGGATCCTCCGCCTGTTCGGCTGCCGGTGCGGGAGACTTAACCCGGCCGCACGGAGGGACAGGGCCGAATCCGCCGCCCGCCCGTCCGTCCGCGACATGCAGGGGGCGACGCGGCCACGGCGCGCTTGCCGGAGCGCCGAGGGCGGGGTATCCGCCGCGCATGTCCGGCGCCCATGATCTCATCCTCATCGTCGACTTCGGCTCCCAGGTGACGCAGCTGATCGCGCGCCGCCTGCGTGAGAGCGGGGTCTACTGCGAAATCCACCCCTTCGACCGACTGTCCGGCGACGGCCTCGGGGCGCGTGCGCCGAAGGGGGTGATCCTCTCGGGCGGCCCGGGGTCCGCACCCGAGCCCGACGCCCCCCGCCCGCCGGACGCGCTCTGGTCCCTGGGCGTCCCGGTCCTCGGAATCTGCTACGGACAGCAGAGCATGACCGTAGCGCTCGGCGGCGGGGTCGAGGGAGGCCACGCGCGCGAGTTCGGTCGCGCCTTCATGACGGTGAAGGAAGCGCACCCCCTCTTCGAAGGTCTCGCCGCCCCCGGCGAGCGCGAAGAGGTCTGGATGAGCCACGGCGACCGCGTCACGGCCCTGCCCGAGGGCTTTCGCGCGATCGCCGCCTCGGAGGGCGCGCCCTTCGCCGCCGTCGCCGACGACGACCGGCGCCTCTACGGCGTGCAGTTCCATCCGGAGGTGCACCACACCCCGAACGGCGCGCGGATCCTGCGCAACTTCACCCACGCCATCTGCGGCTGCCGCGGCGACTGGAGCATGGCCGCCTATCGCGAGGAGGCGGTCGCGAAGATCCGCGCCCAGGTCGGCGAGGGCCGCGTGATCTGCGGCCTCTCCGGCGGCGTCGACAGCTCGGTCGCCGCCGTCCTGATCCACGAGGCGATCGGCGAGCGGCTCACCTGCGTCTTCGTCGACACCGGCCTGATGCGCGAGGGCGAGGCGGAGGAGGTCGTGACCCTCTTCCGCGACCACTACAACATCCCCCTGATCGCCGCCGACGAGTCGGGCCGCTTCCTCGCCGCGCTCGAGGGGATCGAGGACCCCGAGCGCAAGCGAAAGATCATCGGCGGCCTCTTCGTCGAGGTGTTCGAGGCCCACGCCAAGGAGGCCGGCGGAGCCGAGTTCCTCGCCCAGGGCACCCTCTATCCCGACGTGATCGAGAGCGTCTCCGCCACCGGCGCCCCCGCCGTGACGATCAAGAGCCACCACAACGTCGGGGGCCTCCCCGAGCGCATGAACCTCAAGCTCGTCGAGCCGCTGCGCGAGCTCTTCAAGGACGAGGTCCGCGCCCTTGGCCGCGAACTCGGCCTGCCGCCCGCCTTCGTCGGCCGCCATCCGTTCCCGGGTCCCGGCCTCGCCATCCGCTGCCCCGGCGGCGTGACGAAGGAGAAGCTCGACGTCCTTCGCCGCGCCGACGCGATCTATCTCGACCAGATCCGCCGCCACGGCCTCTACGACGAGATCTGGCAGGCCTTCGCCGTGATCCTCCCCGTCCGAAGCGTCGGCGTGATGGGCGACGGTCGCACCTACGAGCACGTCCTCGCCCTCCGAGCCGTCAGCTCCGTCGACGGCATGACGGCCGACTGGTACCCCTTCACCCCGGCCTTCCTCTCCGAGACTGCGAACCGCATCGTCGGCGAGGTGACGGGCGTCAACCGAGTCGTCTACGACGTCACCTCGAAGCCCCCCGGCACCATAGAATGGGAGTGAAGCCGCCGCCCCGCAGGCCTTGCATCCCGCCGTCCGAGGCGCTACCCACCGCCCCGGTCGGGTGATTAGCTCAGTTGGTAGAGCAGCTGACTCTTAATCAGCGGGTCGTAGGTTCGAGCCCTACATCACCCACCATCAACCTCGAAGTCTTGGGCGGGTCGCGCCGACATGGCGTGCGACAGCCGCATCCACCCGCCCCGTGCATCGCCCGCAACGAGGCGGGCGCTACGGCTCGTGCCTCTTTCACGCTTTCGTAACGAGTTGAGAAGACGTGCGCCGCGCGCGTCGCGACCTTCGCGGGAACAAGGCGCGCGCCGGAAGCCGATCTACCGA
>DATFKM010000015.1:0-2899 GCA_035268645.1 Paracoccaceae bacterium
CGGATCGCCAAGGCCGGCGATCCTCGGGTCCGCGTCATGCTCTTCGAGGCCGCCGCCGGCCTCCTCGGGCGGGTGAGGGTCATGTCGCCCTTGAAGGCGGGGGGAATGCGGATCGCCGAACGGACATCGATGAAGAGGGCGGTCGTGGCCGCGAGCCGGAAGCTCGCGACGATCCTGTCGGCGATGCGGAAGTCCGGCGCCGCGCATCGGGCAAAGGGTCGGCCGCCGGCCTCGGCGCCGGACTTCGCAGCCGCATGGTCACGGTGACGATCGAGCCACGCGCGCCACCCGTGCCGCGTGCCCGCCATCGCCGAGATCCGGCGCCCTCGGGCGACGGCCTGACCTCCCGGACAGGCACGACGGACGGGATCAGCCCGGATCCGCCCATGGCTGAGGTGAAGCCGAGGTGGAGCTTCGGAGCATCCCGACCTCCACAGTCCGCATCTTGCGGCGGCGCGCCGACCACGGACGGAAGCATGGACCTGCTCGTCGGACCGTCATCGCCATTGACCAGACCCGCCCGATCACAAGAACCGGCAGGTGCTCGGCGAACTTCGAGACGATGATCCGGGCGATGAGCGCCTCGGTCGGCAGGCCGCCGGGACCACGCGCTCGGACGCGTGGGCCTGCACGACCGCGTCGAGGAGGCGGCGGGGCGGCATCGCGGACCGGGCTGGCGCCCCCCCGCCGTCAGGGGGCGGCTCGGTCCGCGTCGCCGCCGCAGACGTCGCAGCCGGCGCGCGGGCGCAGCCGGACGGTCCGCGATTCGCCATGCAGCAGGTCCAGCATCAGCATCCGCTCGCGCAGCGGCTCGCCGGCGCCGGCGAGGAGCTTGACCGCCTCGGTCGCCTGCAGCGCGCCGAACACTCCGGCGAGGGCGCCGAGCACGCCGCCCTCCGCGCAGCTCGGCGCGAGGCCCGGCGCCGGCGCCTCCGGGAACACGCAGGCGAGGCACGGTCCGCCGCGCGCCGGATCGAAGACCGAGAGCTGCCCCTCCCACTGGCCGATGGCGCCGGAGACCAGCGGCACGCCGGCTCCGACGCAGGCGGCGTTGACGAGGGCGCGCGTCTCGAAGCTGTCCGAGCCGTCGACCACCAGGTCGCGCCCGGCGACGAGCGCCGCGGCGTTCTCGGGGCCGAGACGCACCGCGAGCGGCTCCACCGTCACTTCGGGGTTGATCCGCGCGAGGGCGTCCGTCGCGCTGTCCACCTTCGCCCGGCCGACATCCTCCGTCCGGTGCAGGACCTGGCGCTGGAGGTTGGAGAGCGCGACGGCGTCGTCGTCCGCCACCGCGATGCGCCCGACCCCCGCGGCCGCGAGATACATGAGCGAGGCCGAGCCGAGACCTCCGGCCCCCACCACCAGCACCGAGGCCGCCTTCAGCCGCGCCTGCCCCGGTCCGCCGATCTCCCGCAGGACGATGTGGCGGGCGTAGCGCTCGAGCTCGGCGTCGCTGAAGGCCATGCGCGGCGCTCAGAGCCCGTCGAAGAGCGCGGTGGAGAGGTAGCGCTCCGCGAAACTCGGCAGGACGGTGACGATGCGGCGACCGGCCATCTCCGGCCGCTCGGCGATCTCCGCCGCGGCGGCGACCGCGGCGCCGGAGGAGATGCCGCCGGGGATCCCCTCGATCCGCGCGATCTCCCGCGCGGTCTCGAGCGCGGTCTCGTTGGCCACCGTCAGCACCTCGTCGATCAGGCCGCGATCGAGGACGCCCGGCACGAAGCCCGCCCCGATGCCCTGGATCTTGTGCGAACCCGGCTCCCCGCCAGAGAGGACGGGGCTGTCCTCCGGCTCCACCGCCGCGACGCGCAGCCCGGGCAGGCGCGGCTTCAGCGCCCGCGCGACGCCGGTCAGCGTGCCGCCGGTGCCGACGCCCGCGACGAACACGTCGAGCGCGCCGCCGCAGTCGGCCCAGATCTCCTCGGCGGTCGTCGCCTCGTGGATCGCGGGGTTGGCGGGGTTCTCGAACTGCTGGGGGATCACCGCGTCGGCGTGGCGCGCGGCGATCGCCTCGGCCTCGGCGATGGCGGCGGGCATCCCCTCGCCCGGCGGCGTCAGCACCAGTTCGGCGCCCAGCAGAGCGAGCATCTTGCGCCGCTCGACGCTCATGCTCTCCGGCATCACGAGGACCAGCCGCACGCCGCGCGCTGCGCAGGCGAAGGCGAGCGCGATGCCGGTGTTGCCGGAGGTCGGCTCCACCACCACCGTCTCCGGCCCGAGCCGCCCCGCCGCCGCCAGCGCGTCCAGCATCGCCACCCCGATCCGGTCCTTGACCGAGGCGATGGGATTGAAGAACTCCAGCTTCGCCAGGATCTCGGCCTTCAGCCCGCGCGCCTCCGCGAAGCGCGAAAGGCGCACCAGCGGCGTCGCGCCGATGGTCCGGGTCACGTCGTCGTAGATCCGGCCTCTCGGCGGCGTCCAGCCGGCCATGGCGATCCCTCCAGCGGTCAAATCGCGAAGTCCCGGCCTTCGGCCGCCTCCGGCCGGGGCACGCCGCGCCGGCGCGCCTCGCCGCAGAGATCCTCCATCGAGACGGCGTCGAAGCGGCTCAGCAGCGCCGCGCGCGCCTCGTTCCAGAGCGGGGCGACGACCGCCGCCATCGGGCTCTCGAGGCCGGTCTCCTCCTCGCCGTCGAGGGCGGAGACGATGCGCACCACCTCGCCCACCGTGATGCGCCGGCGCTCCCGCGCCAGCGCGTAGCCCCCGCGCGGGCCGCGCACGCCCTTCAGGACGCCGCCGCGCACCAGCGCCTGAAGCGCCTGCTCGAGATAGCGCTGCGGGATGCCCTGCCGCTCGGCCACGTCGCGGGCCTGCACCGGATCGGGGCGGGCGTGCCAGGCGATGTCGGCCACCGCCTCCACCGCCAGCAGCGTCTTGCGGGTCAGCCGGATCGGCGCGT
>DATFKM010000016.1:0-2093 GCA_035268645.1 Paracoccaceae bacterium
GGGCGCGGATCTCCGCCGGCCGCTCGCGGAGGCTCTTTCGAACTCCCCGAGCGTGTCGGGGTCCTGTCCCGCGGCGGCGCGGCCGGGCCGAGAACCCGCGAAAGCCCGGGGCACGCAGCGCCGGGCCCGAGGTCCGCCGGCCGACCGAGACGCCGAGCTCCCGACCCATCGCACCGGATCGACCGGGCGCCAGCGCGCCGCGCCGTCCGGACGCGGCTTCGGACCGTCCTCCACCGCCCGCCCCGGCGCCGCGCCCTGCGCCGTCGTCAGCGGCGGCGACTTGCGGTCGACCGGCCCCTCGCGTCGAAGCGCACCACCCCCCGGACGATCCGCAGCCCGACGCCCCGATCCTCACCGCCACGCCGAGACCACCCCCGTCGCGGATCGCCGCCGGCCGCCGCGCCTTCCGGACCCGCCTTCGCCGGCGTCCTCGGATCGTCCGCCCGCCGTGCGATCGCCGCTCCCATGAAGATGCCGGCACATCTCTCCATGGACGGACCATCCCGGCGCCCTCCTGAGAATCCCCTTCGCGAGTGGGGGCTCGGCGGGCGGCGGCACGAGACCTCTCGCCGCTGCGCCGCGTCCGCGCTATGCTGCGCCGCAGCGGAGCGGCGGAGCGAGACATGTCGAAGGATTACGGACGGCTGCCCCGCCACGAGAAGGCGGTCAATCTCGGCCTGCAGGGCGGCGGCGCGCACGGCGCCTTCACCTGGGGCGTCCTCGACCGGCTGTTCGAGGACGGGCGCATCTGGATCGAGGCGATCTCCGGCACCTCGGCCGGGGCGATGAACGCCGTCGTCGCCGCACACGGCATGTACGACGGCGGCGGCGAGGGCGCGCGCGAAGCGCTGGAGGCGTTCTGGCGCAAGGTCAGTCACGCGGCGGTCGCGAGCCCGCTGCGCCGTCCGCCTTGGGCGCGGCTGACCGGCCGCTGGTCGCTGGAGCAGTCGCCGGTCTACCTCTGGCTCGACCTCGCGAGCCGCATCGCCTCGCCCTACGACCTGAATCCGATGGCGATCAATCCGCTGCGCGACCTCGTGGCCGAGACGGTGGACTTCGACAAGGTCCGAGGCTGCGGCGACATGCCGGTCTTCGTCTCCGCGACGAACGTCGAGACCGGGCGGGTGCGCGTCTTCACCGGCGAGGAGCTGAGCGTCGACGCGGTGATGGCCTCGGCCTGCCTTCCCTCGATGTTCCAGGCGGTGGAGATCGACGGCGAGGCCTACTGGGACGGCGGCTACATGGGCAATCCCGTGCTGTTCCCCTTCATCGACCTCGGTCGCTGCGACGACATCGTGATCGTGCAGATCAATCCGGTGGTGCGCCCGGGCGTGCCGCGCAGCGCGCGCGAGATCCATGACCGCATCGGGGAGATCACCTTCAACAGCTCGCTCCTGCTGGAACTGCGGCAGATCGACTTCGTGCGCCGCATGGTGGAGGAGCACCGCCTCGACCCCGCGCGCTACCGCGAGGTCCGCGTCCACATGATCGAGGCGCGCAAGCGCATGCGCCCGCTCGGCGCCTCCTCGAAGGTCAACGCGGAATGGGCCTTCCTCCGCCATCTGCGCGACATCGGGCGCGAGGCCGCCGGCCGCTGGATCGAGCGGCACTTCGACGACCTCGGCGTGCGCTCCACCATCGACGTGAAGGAGATGATCGCGGGCCGGACGCGGGCGCGGCCCGCCGCGGAGTAGAGTCAGGCCGCGAGGACGGCGTGGAGCGCGAGCGCGACCGCGGCCTGCGTGGGCTCGATCACCGGGACGCCGAGGGCGGCCGCGAGGGGCCCCCGCGCCTCGGCCATGCCGGTGCAGCCGAGGACGAGCGCGCCGGCGCCGCGGGCGCTGAGGCGCCGGCCGGCCTCCTCGAGCGTCGCGAGGGCGTGCGCGGATTCGGCGACGGAGAGCGCGACGGCCTCCTCCCCGACCCAGCGGTCGAGCAGACCGAGACCGCGCAGATGTCGCCGGTGACGGGCGATCGACGCCTCCGACAGCGCGATCACGCCGAAGCGGTCGGCGCGGCCGAGGGCGGCGAGCACGCCGGCCTCCTGGATGCCGAAGACGGGGATCGCGAGCTGCTCGCGCAGGGTCTCGACG
>DATFKM010000017.1:0-3021 GCA_035268645.1 Paracoccaceae bacterium
GGCGGCGGGTCGGGCGGCTCGCCGCCGGGGCGCGGGGCTTCGGGCGGGGCCGGTCCGCCGCCGGCGGCCGGCGGCGGCGCCGGCGGCCGCGGCTCGGGCGGTCGGATCCGCCGTTCCATCACCTCGCGGCGCATCTCCGGCGGATAGGCGGCGACGGGGGGCTCGGTCCCGCCCCAGAGCGCGCGCAGCATCACGTCCTGGGCGATGGGCGCCGCGGCCGAGGAGCCGCCGCCGCCGTGTTCGACCACCACCGAAAGCGCGAAGCGCGGCGCCGCGTAGGGCGCGAAGCCCACGAAGAGCGCGTGGTCTCGCCGGTTCCACGGAAGATCCTCGTTGCGCGTGACGCCGGCCGCCCGCTCGGCCGCGGTGATGCGCCGGACCTGGCTGGTGCCGGTCTTGCCGGCCATCGCCAGCCCCTCGGCCACGATGCGGCTGCGCCGGGCGGTGCCCCGGCGATCCTCCATCACCGCCAGCATCCCCTCGCGCACCAGTCGCAGATGCGTGCCGTTGACGTCGAGAAGGCCCGGCTCCGGGTCCGCCAGCGGCCGTCCGGCGGCGCCGCGCACGAGGCGGGGAGAGACCGCCCGGCCGGTCGCGATGCGCGCCGTCATCACGGCGAGCTGCAGCGGCGAGGTCAGCACGAAGCCCTGGCCGATGCCGGCGTTGAAGGTGTCGCCGACGCGCCAGGCCTCGCCCCGCGCGCCCTGCTTCCAGGCCCGGGTCGGGGTCAGCCCCTCGCGCACCGCGGGCAGCGGCAGCTCGTGGGCCACCCCGAGGCCGAGGCGGTTGGCCATGTCCGCTATGCGGTCGATGCCGGTGCGCCGCGCGATCTCGTAGTAATAGACGTCGCAGCTCTGGGCGAGACTCTCCTGCAGGTCGACATGGCCGTGCCCGCCGCGCCGCCAGCAATGGAAGCGCCGGTTGCCGAGCTTGAGGCCGCCGTTGCAGAACACCCGCTCGGCGGGGTCGAGCTGCCCGGCCTCGAGCGCGGCGAGCGCGACCACCATCTTCCAGGTCGAACCCGGCGGGTAGAGGCCGGAGACCGTCTTGTCGGCCAGCGGGCGATAGGGATCCTCCAGCAGGGCGTTCCAGTCGTCCGTGGAGATGCCGAAGACGAAGGGGTTGGGGTCGTAGCCGGGAGAGGACGCCGAGACGAGCAGATCGCCGGTGGCGCAGTCCATCAGCACGACCGCCGCGCTCTCGCCCGAGAGGCGCTCCATCGCGTGGCGCTGGAGGTCGAGGTCGAGGGTGAGCTGCAGGTCGGCGCCCGGCTCGCCGTCCTCGCGCCCCAGTTCGCGCACCGTCCGCCCGCGGGCGTTCACCTCGATGCGGCTCAGGCCGGCCGAGCCGCGCAGCGTCGCCTCGCGCCGGATCTCCACCCCGGTCTTGCCGATCCGGAAGTCCGGGATCTGCAGCAGGGGCGTCGCCTCGCCGTCGGCGTCGAGCTCGCGCTCGTTCACCCGGCCGACATGGCCGACGGCGTGGGCGAGGGCGTCTCCCTCCGGATAGTAGCGCGTCAGCCCGGCCTCGACGTCGACGCCGGGCAGGGCCGGGGCGTTGGCGGCGACGCGGGCGAAATGCTCCCAGCTCAGATGCTCGGCCACGGTGACGGGCACGAAGGCGGCCTTGCGCGTCGCGTCGCGGATCGCGCGCTCGCGCTCGCGCTCCGAGATCGGGATCAGCTCGGCCAGACGGTCGAGCGCCGCCTCGACGTCGCCCGCCTGCTCGCGGATCAGCACCACGCGGTAGTTCTTGCGGTTCACCGCGAGGGGACGCCCCGCGCGGTCGAAGATCCGCCCCCGCGCCGGCGGGATCAGGCGGATGTTGATGCGGTTCTCCTCGGCCAGCAGGCGGTACTGGTCCGCCTCCAGCACCTGCAGCTCCCGCATCCGCCAGCCGAGCACGCCCATCACTCCGGCCATGCCGCCCCCGAGCAGGAGGCCCCGGCGGGTGAGGCGCGGCCGGTCGTCGGCGGGCCCGGGCTTGCGCCAGACGCGGCTCATGCCGGCCGCTCCGCGCGGGGCGAGGCTCCGAGGCGCAGCGCATAGCGCAGCAGCGCCGCGACGACGGGAAGCGCCAGCGCAGTCGCGAGGACGTGCGGGGCCAGCGCCGCGGGCGAGGGCGGCCGCGCGAAGCTGACCGACAGCAGCGCCCACTGCAGCGCCGTCGCCGCCGCGAAGCCGAGCGCGCACCATGCCCAGTCCGACCACAGCGGCCGCGGCGCCGGCGCCAGCGCCGCCCGCCGGCGCAGCAGCTCCGAGGCGAGGATCAAGGACAGCGCCCCCGCCCCGAACGGCCCGCCGAGCAGCGCGTCGCGCAGGATGCAGAGGACGGCGACCATTCCGAGCGGCGTCGCCCGCGGCGCGCGAAGCGTGAAATACGCGAGGACGCACCAGAAGAGATCCGGCGTCAGCGCCGGCGGCGTGTCCGCCAGCGGCGCCAGCTGCACCGCCAGCGCCAGCAGCGCCAGCGCCGGGAAGGCGAGCGCCGCGGCGAGCCCGGCGACGCCGGCGGGACGGGCGGCGCCGCTCATCGCAGCACCTCCGCGCGGGGCTCGGCGGGGACGTCTTGCGCCTCGGGCTCCGACGCCTCGGTCCCGGCCTCGGCCTCGGCTTCGGGCGCGTCCGGGTCCGGCGGCGGCGGGCCGTGGCGCACCAGCCCGCCCGGCCGCTCGATCGCGGTGTCCGGCCGGTAGCGGATCACCCGCACGAACTCGAGCCGCTCCAGATCGGCGGCGAGCCGGGCGCGCGGCAGCCCGTCCGCCCCCAGCGCGACCGCCCCGACGGCGAGCTCGGGCGGGAACACGTCGCCGTCGCCCGAGGTGACGACCGCGTCGCCCGGGCGCACCCCGTCGGGATCCTCGAGAAAGTCGAGGCGCGGCGCCCGAGCGCCGTCGCCCGAGAGGATCGCGCGCCGGCCCGAGGGGCGGATCAGCACCGGGATGCGCGAGGAGTAGTCGGTGACGTGCAGCACCCGCGCCGCGCGCCGGCCGAGGCCCACGACCCGCCCCGCGAGCCCGGC
>DATFKM010000018.1:0-7487 GCA_035268645.1 Paracoccaceae bacterium
ATCCGCCCGCGCACGCGGCGGATGCACGAGCTGCTCAAGGTCTTCGAGCCCGAGGCGGTGCTGACCGAGGACATCTGGGGCTATCTCTGGGGCAAGCTGGGTTACGGCGCGATGCTGTTCGCCACCGCGCTGACCGACGACAGCATGAGCGCGAACTTCGCCGATCCGGCCCGCGGCCCCGCCCTGATCGCGCTGGGGCGCGAGGTGATGCGCGTGGCCCGGGCCGAGGGCGTCGCCCCCCGCGCCTTCAACGGCTTCGAGCCCGCGGCGTTCATGCCTGGCGCGCCGGAAGCGGAAGCCCGCCTCTGCCTGGTCCGGTTGGCCGATTTCAACTCCAAGACCGCCAAGACCCATTCCGGCATCCACCGCGACCTCGCGGTGCGCAAGCGCCGGACGGAGGTGGACCCCCAGATCGGCGCAATCGTCGAGATCGCGCGCGGCCACGGCCTCGAGACCCCGGCGCTCGCCCGGCTCGTCGAACTGATCCACGACATCGAGGAGGGCCGGCGTCCGCAATCCCCCGACACCTTCGCCGCGCTCTCGGAGATCTCGGCGTGAGCCGCCGCGCGATCGTCACCGGGGTCGTCGGCGGCATCGGCGCCGCCATCGCCCGGCGCCTCGCCGACGACGGCGCGGCCGTGACCGTGAGCGACCTGCCGGGAGAGGCGCTGGAAGCCGCCGCCGACCGCCTCGGTCTTCCCGCGATTTCCGCCGATCTGGGCTTGCGAGAGGAGACGCAGGCGCTGATCGACCGCATGACCGGGGACCGAGGCCCGCCGGAGATCGTGGTCAACGCCGCCGGCGGCGTGCGGGGCCAGGTCGGCCGCCCCCTCGAGGAGGTGGCGGAGGCCGATTGGCGCGCCATCTTCGCGGCCAACGTCGACGGCGCCTTCCACCTCGCCCAAGCAGCGGCCCCGGCCCTGAAGACGGCCGGCTGGGGACGCATCGTCACGATCAGTTCGGGCGCCGGACTTCGCCCCAGCCTCACCGGCATTCAGGCCTACACCGCGGCGAAGCACGCGTTGGTCGGGCTCACGAAACAGCTCAGCCTGGAGCTCGGCCCCCACGGCGTCACCGTCAATTCGGTGGCGCCGGGCTTCATCCTGTCGAACCCGGCGACGGAGCGGCAATGGGCCGCCTACGGGGAGGAGGGGCGGCGCAAGCTGGTCGAGCGCATTCACACGCGCAGGCTGGGCCGGCCTGAAGACATCGCCGCCGCCGTCGCCTTTCTGGCCGGGGACGAGGCGAGCTGGATCTCGGCGCAGATCCTCTCCGTGGACGGCGGCGTCGCCTGACCGCCGAAGGAGCCCGCGTGACCGATCCCGTACTCGCCCGCGCGCTCTCGCAGCGCGACACCCTGCGCGCGCGGCTGGAAGCCCTCGTCGCCTGCCCCTCGGTCGGCGCCGACCCGGCGCGCGCCGAGGGGATGGAGGCCGCCCGCCGCCTGATAGAGGCGCATTTGGCGGAGACGGGCTTCGCCAACCTTCAGCGGCTGCGGCACGGCCAAGGCCAGCCGGCCCTCTACGCCGAGCGTCTGGACGCGCCGGGACGGCCGACGCTGCTGGTCTACGCCCACTACGACGTGCAGCCGCCCGAGCCGCTGGACCGCTGGAGCTCGCCGCCCTTCGAGGCGACGGAGCGGGAGGGGCGGCTTTACGGGCGCGGCGTCTCCGACGACAAGGGGCCGATGCTGATCGCGCTGGAGGCGCTGGCCGCCTTCGCGGAGGTCGAGCGCCGCCTTCCCGTCAACGTCAAGCTGCTGATCGAAGGGGAGGAGGAGACCGGCTCCGCCTCCCTCCCCGGTCTCCTCTCCGCGCATCGCGAACTGCTCGACGCCGACGCGGTGCTGTCGGCCGACGGGGCGCGCTGGCGGCCGGATCTGGTGTCGCTCAACACCGGATCGCGCGGGAACGGCGGGTTCGAGATCCGCGTGCGCACGGCCGAGAAGGACCTGCATTCGGGCCGCTACGGCGGGATCGCGCCCAACGCGCTGCACGTGCTCGCGCGGCTCGTCGCCGCCCTGCATGACGAGCACGGCCGCATCGCCGCGCCCGGCTTCTACGACGGGATCGAGGCGCCTTCCCTCGCCGAGCGGGAGGAGATCGCGGCCATCCCCGCCGACATGGACGCCCATCTCGCGGAGGTCGGGACCGTGCCGCGCGGCGAGGCCGGCTTCTCCACGCTGGAGCGGCTGTGGCTGCGCCCGACGCTGGACGTCAACGGGCTCTGGGGCGGGCACACGGGCGCGGGGTCCAAGACCGTGATCCCCTGCGAGGCGCAGGCCAAGATCACCATGCGCCTCGTCCCCGGCCAGCGGCCGGAGCGCGCCCGCGACGCGGTGCTCGCCCATCTTCGCGCCCGGCTCCCCGCAGGCGCCGAGCTGGAGTTGGTGGAGGATCGCGGCTGGTCCGGCGCCTACGCCGTGCCGCCCGGGCACCCTTTGCTGGCCGCCGCGGAGGATGCGCTCGAGGTCACGACGGGAACCCGTCCCCGCCGCGTCCGCATCGGAGCCACGCTTCCGCTGACCGACGTCGTCGCCGCCACGCTGGGGCTCGACACGGTGATGTTCTCCTTCGCCACCTCCGACGAGGATTTCCACGCCCCGAACGAGTTCCTCCGCCTCGCCTCGATCGACGAGGGACTGGCCGCCTGGGTCGAGATCCTGCGCCGCGTCGGCGATCAATCGCCGGAGGCCTACGCGCCCTTCCGCGGCGCGCGTTCGTGAGGTCCGCTCCGGCCGGGGCGAAGGTCGACAACCGCCGCGGCGCCCTGCTGCTGGCGGCCGCGGCGCTCGTCTTCACCGGCGAGGTGACCATGGTCCGTCTGCTCGGCGACGCCGCCAGCAACGGGCAGATCGTGTTCTCCCGCGCCGCGGTGCAGTTGATCGTGGTGGCGACCTGGGTCGTCCTGCGGGACCCGGGCCTCGCCCGCACCGCTCGTCCGCGCCTGCATCTGCTGCGCGGACTGACGAGCCTCGTCTGCTGGTGGCTCTACTACCGCAGCTTCCAGGTTCTCGATCTCGGCCTCGCCACCACGTTGACCTTCACGACCTCCCTGTTCGTCGTGGCCTTCGCCCCTTTGGTGCTGCGGGAACGGGTGGGGCGGGCCCGCTGGCTCGCCACCGCCTTCGGCTTCGGCGGCGTCGCGCTGGCCAGCGGCGTCGGCTCCGTCGCACTCGAAGCGGGCATCGTCTACGGGCTCGGCGCCGCGGCGGCGGCCGCGGCGCTGGTCTTCCTGAACCGGATGCTCGCCCGGACCGAGGCGACCGCCACCATCATGCTCTGGATCGGCGTGGTGGCTACGCTGGGCACGCTGCCCGGGGTGCTCCTCGACTGGCGGCCGCTCGACGCCGAGGCGCTCGGTCTCGTCCTGCTCGCCGGCGCCTTGGGCACGGGCGGCATGGTCCTGACCATCGAGGCCTACAGGGTCGGCGAGGTGTCGGCGCTCGCCCCCTTCCCCTATCTGCGCATCGTCTTCGCCCTCGCCGCCGGTTACGCGTTGTTCGCGGAGCGGATCGCGGCTTCGACCTTGGCGGGGGCCGGCGTCATCATCGTCTGCGCGTTCGTCGCCAGTCGAGGCGAGAGGCGCAGCCGGCCGAGGGAGATGGTCCGCCATTGTCGATCCTGAGCGGGGTCGGCTCTGTCGCGCTCAGCCGAACGTCTCGATGCTTCGACGTGGCGGGATCGTTCGAGCGGCCTTGTCGTTGAGATCACGCAAGACCTTCTCGAAGAAGAGCTTCGTGATGCGGGTTCGTGCATCCGCATCGCTGATGAACGCACTCCGCATCTGCCAGAAGGACAGTCAGATGCGGATGACCCGTTGGATGAACTCGGTGGGGAATCGCTGCTCGGAGGTTCCAAGTGGGTTATTCCCAAGCATCTCCGCGAGATCCTCATCGTCCGCGATCTCCTTTGCGGCGACCTCGAACCGCACGAAGTCCCGCGACGAGAAGTCGGCTCCGTGCCGCGCGTTGAACGCTTCGATGATCTCGGAGAGCGTCTTCTCCTCGTCCTTCGACAAGCCACGCGGACCGAATTCATCGATACGCCCAAGCGGCGCGATCTCGCCGGACGTAAGGCCGGCATCGCCCTCTTCGACCTTTTTCAGCTTGAACTTGGTCAGCTTCAGCGTGTCGTCGGTGACGTCGTCGCCCGTTCGTCGCCCCTGGGGCGGGAGCATCCGGTTCAGCCACGCCGAGTACTCGGCGAGCCGCTCCAGATCGGGGTCGCTAGCCGCACGATCTGAGCCACGATGGCGTAGAGGACCAACCGGTCGGTGACGATGATCACCGAGTCGAACACCGCCTTGTCGTCCGCATCATGGAGCGAGATCAGCCGGTGCGCGGCCCACCCGATGGTGTTCGACTTCCCCGAGCGCGCCGAGTGCTGGATCAGGTAGGCCTGACCCGGCCCGTTCTCCCGCGCATGGGCGGCGAGCCGACGCATGGCGTCGAGCTGGTGGAAGCGCGGCCGGAGCATGGTCTCCTTGACCGTGCCTTCCGGAAGTTCCTCCTCGTCGAGGTGCATGAAGCGCCCGAGGATGTCGAGCAGCACCTCCCGCGAGAACACCGCCTTCCCCTCGGGCTGGTCGGCGTGGAGGTAGCCGATGCGGAACTCGCCCTCGATGTCCGGGTTGCCGGCGCCGCCGTCGCGTCCGCGATCGAAGGGCAGGAAGCGCGTCCGCCCGTTCTGCAGCCGCGTCGTCATCGAGACGTGGTTCTCGTCCAGCGCGAAGCGGACCAGCGCGCCGCGCCGGAAGGTCAGGAGCGGTTCGCTCGCAGGGCTCCGGTCCTCGCGGTACAGCCGCTCGGCCGTGCGGCAGCTGATGCCGTTGAGGCTGTTCTTCAGCTCCAGCGTCGCGACAGGGATGCCGTTGACGAAGAGCACCACGTCGATCGCGTTCTCGTTGCGGAGGCTGTAGCGCACCTGCCGGGTGACGCTGAGGATGTTGGAGGCCCGGACCAGCGCGCCGTGGTGGCGGAGATCGTGCCGGGCTGATCGGCTGGGCCCGCGGTCCGATGGCGGGGTTCTGGAGAGCGCCGTCGAGGATCCCCGCGTGGAGGTCGTGTCGGGCGATGTCGGAGCCTGCATCCGAGACGGGATGTGCTTGGCTCCACCCATGCCGAGCGAGCCGCCCCTCTCCGACGCCGATCTCCCGGACGATCCGGCGGCGCTGAAGGCGCGGCTCGCGGCCTCTCGCACGGAGAACGCCGACCTCGCCGAGGAGGTGGCCCGGCCGAAGGCGATCCTCGCGGCCTTCCGGCGCGCCCTGTTCGGGCGGCGCTCGGAGAAGCGCGATCCCGACCAGCTCGAGCCGGCGCTCGAGGAGGCCTCCCAGGAGCTTGCCGAGGACCGCGCCGAGGCCGAGGCCGCCGATGCGCCCCCGAAGAAGCGGCGGGCCGCCCGCCGGCGGGCGAGGCGAGGCTCCCTCCCGCCGCACCTGCCCCGCATCGAGACGGTGGTGGAGCCGGAGCGCACCGACTGCCCCGGCTGCGGCGGCGCCCTGCACCGGATCGGCGAGGATCGCGCCGAGCGGCTCGACGTGATCCCGGCGCAGTTCCGGGTGCCGGTCACCCGCCGCCCCCGCTACGCCCGCCGCGGCTGCGCCGACGGCGTGGTGCAGGCGCCCGCCCCGCCGCGCCTGATCGCGGGGGGCCTCCCGACCGAGGCGACGGCGGCCCACGTCCTCGTCTCCAAGTTCGCGGACCATCTCCCGCTCCATCGCCAGGCGGGGATCTTCGCCCGCCAGGGCGTGGCGCTCGACCGATCCACCCTCGCCGACTGGGTCGGCCACGCCGCGCGCGAACTGCGCCCCGTCCACGCGCGGCTCGTCGAGATCCTGAAGGCGTCCCCGAAGCTCTTCGCCGACGAGACGCGCGCGCCGGTGCTCGATCCCGGCAGGGGCCGCACCAAGACGGGACGGCTCTGGGCGCTCGGCGGCAACCACCGCATCTCCAACTCTTGGTCCACTGGGGAGCGCGCGGAGATGATCGCTCGGGGATCGGCTCTCCAGACGAACCGATTCGGGCTCTCCTTGTGCTCTGTGAAGCGGTTGATTCCGGCCTGCATCTCGACGACGGAGCGGAAGACGCCGTCCGGATGCGGCGCGGCGAGCCGAAGTGGGTTTCCCGCGCACGCGTGCTGGACCCGATATGGGGCCGCGTGACTTTCTCCCGACGCTTGTTCGTTCGGCGACGGCGCCCGGCCTCCCGTCTCGGCGGTCGGAATGCGGGAAGTCGCCTCCTCGCGGCGGGCGGATTTCGGCGAAGAGCACGGCACGACGAGGAAGCGCTCCTCGTCGACGCCGCGCGTGGCGGTCTCGCGGTCCGTTTGTTTCGATTCGATCAGGGGCGACGGTGCGGGCCGCCGAGCATGGAAGCGCAATTGCGTTGACGGCGCCCTCGGGCACGCTCCACCCTGAGACATCGGCGGCGAAGCGCTCGTCGCTGGGATCGAGGGCCGCGCAAGACGGTCCCGGATCCCGCCGCTCTTGGGAGGAGAAGACCATGACCGACCGCAAGACCGCCGCCGCGTCCCGGCGCACGATCCTCGCCGGCGGCGCCGGCCTGCTCGCGGCGCCGCTGATCGCCGGCCGCGCCCAAGCGCAGACCGAGGTGACCTGGAACTGCCAGAGCCATTGGCCGAAGGCGTCCGCCTCCTTCGGCGACAGCCTCGTGCTGATCGCGGCCGAGATCGAGGAGCGTACCGGCGGACGCATGAAGATCGAGCTGTTCGGCGCCGGCGAGTTCGCCAAGGGGCCGGAGATCTTCAACATCGTCCGCAACGGCGTGGTGGAGATGGGCACGATCTCGCCCGGCTACATCATGGGCGACGCGTCCACGGCGGGCCTCGCGCTGGGCGTGCCCGGCACGCTGCGGGAGCCGTGGGAATTCGCGCATTTCCTGAAGAACATGGGGCTCGAGGCGATGTTCAACGAGGACCTCGCGCCCTTCGGCGTCGTCGCCCGGGCGGAGAAGGTCTACCCGACCGAGCTCGTGGTCTCGAAGCCGATCGAGAGCGTGGAGGACTTCGCCCAGCTCAAGGTCCGCTCTTCGGGATCTTATCTCGAGTACCTCCAGGCGGCCGGCGCCGCGCCGCAGTTCATTCCGGGCTCCGAACTCTACCAGTCGCTCTCCTCCGGCGTGGTCGACGGCGCGCATTGGGGCGCGGCGCAGGGCGCCCAGTCGATGAGCCTCTGGGAGGTCGCGAAGTATCACATGAAGCCCGCGATGGGCCTCGCGATGGACACGCTGATCATGAACCGGGCGGCGATCGACGCGCTGCCGGACGACCTGCGTGACGCCTTCTTCACCGTGGTCGACACCCGCTTCTGGAAGCGCACGACCGAGTATCAGTACAAGGAGATGCTCGCCCTCGCCGCGGGCATCGCCGAGCAGAACGTCGAGGTCATGCAGTTTCCCGAGGGCGTCCTCGAAGCCTTCGCCGCGGCCTCCGGCGACATCCTCGACGGCGAGGCCGCGAAGGGCG
>DATFKM010000019.1:0-4007 GCA_035268645.1 Paracoccaceae bacterium
GTTCCGCCGGGGACGGGGCCGCCGGCCCGTCCTCCGACGCGGCCCTGGCCCGCGCCCTCCTCTCGCTCGCCAAGGCGCGGAGCGAAGGCGCCAGCTTCTGCCCGTCCGAGGCCGCCCGAGCCCTGGCGCCCGCCGACTGGCGCCCCCTGATGCCGAAGCTGCGCCGCGTCGCGGCGCGTCTGCAGCGCGACGGCCTGCTGACGGTCACGCAGGGCGGTCGGCCGGTCGACGCGCTCTCCGCCTGCGGGCCGATCCGCCTGTCGCGCCCACGGCACTGAAACGCGCCGTCGGCGCGGCGGGCGGCGCCCCGCCTAACGCAGTCGCGGCGGCCCCTCGCGCCGTCGCGGCGCCGCGGTCTCCGGCGACGGCGGCTCGAAGCCTAGGCCGACCCGACGCGCCGCCTCCAGCAGCGGCCCCTCCGCCGCGAATCCGACCTCGAGCGTGGAGCCCGCCAGCCGCGCGGTCTCCCCCACCGCCCGCGCCAGCGCCCCGCGATGCGCCTCGGCCGCGTCGCCGGCGCCCCAGACGCCGCGCTCGACCAGCAGCAGCGCCAACCGCCGCTCGTCGTCCGCCGTCGCCGAGACCAGCCAGGCCTCGCGCAGCGCGGCGCCCAGCGCGGCCAGCTTCGAATCGAGCGCCGCGATCAGCGCCTCGGACGCGCCCTCGGGCCGGCCGAGCGACGAGAGCCGCGCCTCCGCCGCCTCCGCCCGCATCGCCGTCGCCATCCAGGCCAGCGCCTCGGCGTCGTGGAACAGTTCCGAGGGCGCGACCCCGGCGTTGACGGCGAGGTTCAGCCCCCGCTCCGCCAGCAGCGCCGCGAGGTCCCGGCCGGGGGCGGCGAGGTAGTGCGCCCCGCCGCCGAACCCGGCCAGCCGCTCCTCCCGGTCGAAGGCGAGCGCGGTCGGCCCGGCCTCCAGCGGCAGCACCTGCGGACGCGGCGGCCCGTCCTCGGCCGGCGCCTCCAGCAGCAGGAACAGCTCGGCGTTGAGCAGCGCGTCCACCGCCCGTCCGTCCGTCGCGTCGCCGCCCGAAAGCCGCATCGCCCGGTCCAGCGCCGTCTCCTCGCCGGTGTCCTCCGTCGCCTCGCTCACTCGGTCGTCTCCAGGATCCAGTCCGCCACCCGCGCCAGCATCTCCGGCGCGCCGAGATCGATCGGCAGCATGTGCCAGCCGTCCTCGACGTAGTCGAAGGTCTTGGGGCCCGGCAACGCGGCATGGGCGGCGCGCACGCTGTCCTCGGGAATCACCTCGTCCCTCGCCCCCATCACCGTCAGCACCGGCGACGAGGCCGCCTTCGGCGCGGCCTCGACGGCGCGGTCCATCAGCCGGATCAGACCGAGGAACTCGCGCGGAGAGGGATCGGCGAAGCGCAGCGGATCCTCCGAGATCGCGTCGAGCCGCGCGAGGTTGTCGGTCGGGCGGATCGGCACGGGCGAGGCGGCGCGGGAGAAACGCAGATCGGGGAACAGCTGCGCGCCGAGCCACGCCCCCGCCCGATAGACCGGCGACAGCTGATCGCCCCCCCAGACCGCCGGCGCCATCAGGACCAGCGCGTCGGCGTCCAGGCGCCCTTCCCCCGCCGCGGCCAGCGCCACGCCCCCGCCCATCGAATGACCCACCACCGCCAGCGGCAGCCCCGGCCGCGCCGCCCGTACGGCGGCGGCCACGGCCTCCAGGTCGGCGACCAGCGCCTCATGGCCCGGCCAGTCACGGTTCGTGGGGTTCCGCCCGAAGCCGCGCTGATCGTAGGCCCAGACCTCGAGGCCCCGCGCCGTCCAAACCGCCGCCGCGTCGGGCCAGATCGTCTCGGCGTAGTCGCCGTAGCCGTGCAGCGCGAGCACCAGAGCCCGCGCCTCGCCCTCGGCCGCCCAGCGCGAAACCGCCAGCGGCCCCTCCGCGCCCTGCACCGTCGCGGCGGGACGCGGCGGCTCGAGGGGCGGGCCGCCCGGATCCGCCACGCCGCCGCAGGCGACGAGGACGAGCACGCCGAGGGCGACGAGCGCCCGCCTCATGCGACGAGTTCCGCCACGCGCGCCCGCAGCCACGGCACGACCTCCGCCTCGAACCAGGGATTGCGCTTCAGCCAGCCGGTGTTGCGCCAGCTCGGATGCGGGAGCGGCAGCATCCCCGGCGGCGCCGCGCGCCAGTCCCGCACCCGCTCGGTCACGCCCGCGCCGCGCCCCAGCGCCCAGGCCTGCGCGTAGCCGCCGACCAGCAGCGTCAGTTCGATGCGCGGCATCGCCGCCAAGGCCTTCGCCCGCCACAGCGCGGCGCAGCGCTTCGGGGGCGGCAGATCCGACCCCTTGGCGTCGTAGCCCGGAAAGCAGAACGCCATCGGCAGGATCGCGATGCGGGAACGATCGTAGAACGTCTCCCGGTCCACGCCCATCCAGGCCCGCAACCGGTCGCCGGAAGGGTCGTCGAACGGCAGGCCCGAAGCGTGAACCCGCGCGCCCGGCGCCTGCCCGGCGATCAGCAGCCGCGCCGTTCCGCCGATCCGCGTCACCGGACGCGGCGCGTGCGCCGTCGCCGTCCGCACGAAGGCGTCCGCGCAGGCCGTGCAGCCCGCGATCTCCCGTTCCAGCGCCTCCGGCGTCACCTGTCCCACATCTCCCAATGCCGCTCCCGCAGCGCCCGATCGCGCCGCCCGCAACGACGTATGTGGCGACCGCCGTCCGCGGCGTCGAGCCCTCGGGGTCGCGCCGGCGGTCACCGGCGACGTCGCGCGGCTTGCCGGAGACGGCGCCGCGGGCGACACCTGCCCGCCATGCCGCCGCACCCCGCCACGCCCGCGATCCACGCCGATCCCACGCCCGACGCCCTCATCGTCGGGGCGGGAGCCTTCGGCCTCTGGACCGCGCGCGCCTGCCACGCCCGCGGCCTTCGCGTAGAGATCTGCGACGCGGGACGGGTCGGCGCGGCGGAGGGCGCCTCCGGCGGCCCGGTCGGCGCGCTCGCGCCGCATCGACCCTGGCCGTGGACGGCGCTGAAGGCGCTCCAGTTCGAAGCGATACGCGACCTTCCGGACCGCCTCGCGGCGCTCGAGGCGGAGACCGGCCGCGCCACCGGCGGCGCGCGCCTCGGCCGCGCGGCCCCGTTGGCCTCGGCCGAGGCCCGCGCGCGCGCCGAACGGCGCCTGCCGGGGGCAGCCCTCCGCTGGCCCGGCTTCCGGCAATGGATCGAGGACGCACCCGCCGGCCTCGTCGCGCCGCACGGCGTCCTGCGCGACGACCTGACCGCCCGCCTCGCCCCGCGCCCGACGGCGGAGGCCCTGCGGGCCGTGCTCCCGCCCCAGGCGATCCGGGACGGCGACCCGCTGCTCGACGCCTCCGACCCGCGCCGCCCGATCCTCGCCTCCGGTCCTCGGCCCGCCGGCGCCACGGTGCTCGCCGCGGGCGTCGCGATCCGCGGCCTCCTCTCCATGCCGACGCTGGAACCCGAGCACGGGCAGGCCGCCCGGCTCGGCGCCGTGCCGCCCTCCGGCACGCCGCTGATCCAGGCTCCGGGCCTCTGGATCGTGCCGCAACGGGACCATGTCGCGATCGGCTCCACCTCCGAACGGGGCCGCGAGGATCTCGAGACCGACGCCGGCCTCGACGCCCTGATCGCCGGGGCCCGCGCCCTCCTCCCCGCCTTGGCGGAAGCGCCGGTGCTGGAGCGCTGGGCGGGTCTGCGGCCGCGCCTCGCGTCGCGCGGACCGCTCGGAGGGGAGCTCGCGCCCGGTCTCCTCGTCGCCACCGGCGGCTTCAAGATCGGCCTCGCCCTCGCGCCCGCGGTCGGCGAAGCCATCGCCGCCGTGCTTTGCGGAGAGCCGAATCCGTTGGCCCCGGATTTCCGCCCATGACGCGATGCCGCCTCGAAGCCCCCCGCGCGGGCTGTCTCGCCTGCGCCTGCACGGCTGCAAGCCTCGTCAGCGGCCTCGGCGCTACCGGGAAAGGCACGGCCTCCTAAAGCCGCGCCAACGTTTCGCTGCACGGCTCGCCGCCGTACCAAAGCTCCAGCGCCCGG
>DATFKM010000020.1:0-4575 GCA_035268645.1 Paracoccaceae bacterium
GATCCCGCCTTCGTGGACGTGCCGGTGGCGGAGCTGACCTCCAAGGCCTACGCCGCCGCGCATGCCGAGGACATCCGCGCCGGCCGGCGCGCGCATGTGCGCCGCTACAACCCGGGCGGGGCCGAGAGCCCGGACACGACGCATGTGGTGGTGGTGGACGCGAGCGGCATGGCGGTGACCATGACCCACTCCATCGGCATGCCCTCGGGCGTCGTCACGCCCGGTCTCGGCTTCATGTACAACGGCTGCATGGGCGCGTTCGACCCGCGGCCGGGGCGCGCCGGCTCGCTGGCGCCCGGCAAGGCCCGCTTCACGGCGATGGCGCCGACGCTGCTTTTCGACGATCACGGGCCGGTCTTCGCGGTGGGCGCGCCGGGCGGCACCAAGATCTCCATGGCGGTGATGCAGGCGATCGTGAACGCGGTCGATTTCGGCATGTCCGCGGCCGATGCGGTGTCGGCGCCGCGGGTTCTGGCGCTGTCGGACACGCTGGACCTCTCGAACCGGGCGCTGCACTCCGTCGAGCGGCAGCTGAACGCGCGCGGCTACCGCACCCGCCGTTCGCCGCGCAGCCACGACTTCGCCTCGCCCCACGCCGCGCGTCGCCGCCCGGACGGGTCGTGGCAGGGCGGCGCCGATCCGGGCCGCGACGGCATGGCGGTGGAGGTCTGATCGCTCGGGCCGGCGGTCGCGGCGCGGCGCTCGCACCGGAGGGCCGTGAGATCGGCCGAAGCTTGGGATGAGGCGGAGGCGACGGGCGCGCCGACCTTACCGGTTGGCCGGTCGGCGGGGCGCGTCAGGCCGCCGGATCGCCGCCCGGGCGGACGACGACGTTGCCGAGGGGGCGGCCGCGCTCCTGCATCTCGTGCGCCTCCGCGATCCGGTCGAGCGGGAAGGTCGCGGCGACCGGCAGCGGCACGGCGCGGGCGGCCAGCAGCGGCGCGAGCGCGGCGTGACAGGCCGCGACCTCCTCCGGCGCGAGCAGATAGACCTGCAGCATCCGCACCCGCGCCGCCTTCTGCGCGAAGGCGTAGTAGGAGAGCTCGAAGTTCGGCGCCGAGGTCGAGGAATAGGCCGCGATGGACCCGTTCGGCGCCAGCGCCGCCACGTCGGCCCGCCAGTTTGCGCCGAAATCGACCTCGACCACGTGATGCACGCCTGCGCCCCGCGTCAACTCGGCGAGGGCCTCGGGCAGACCCTCGCCGCGCGGGACCACATGCGCGGCGCCGGCGGCGCGCACGGCCTCGGCCCGGTCGGGCGACGCCACGGCGATGACCTCGGCGCCGGCCTCAGCCGCCACGGCGACGGCGGCCAGCCCGACGGCGCCCGCGCCCTGCACCAGCAGGCGTCGGCCGGGGGCCGGGCGCCCCTCCATCGCCGCCACCCAGCCGGTGCGGGCCGGGATGCCGATGCACGCGCCCTCCTCGAAGCTCAGCGCGTCGGGCAGCGGCACGGCCTGCGGCGCGGGCAGGGCGCAGAGCTCGGCCGCGGTGCCGTCGGGCCGGCCCCACTGCGCGTTCCACAGCCAGACGCGCTCGCCGATCCTGGCGGGGTCCACCCCGTCGCCCACCCCCTCCACCACGCCCGCGCCGTCGGAGTGCGGGATGGTCCGCGGAAAGTCCTTGGGCGTCTTCATCCAGGCGGCCCGGGTCTTCACGTCCGACGGGTTCACGCCCGAGGCGACGACGCGCACCAGCACCTCGCCCCGGCCCGGCGCGGGGTCGGGACGCGTCTCCACCCGGAGCACGTCGGCGGCCGGACCGGGGCGATCATAGACGGCGGCGCGCATGGCGGATCTCCGGCAGGGGGCGGACGTCGAGGGCGTCAGGGTGCGGCCGGGACGGCGCGGTCCGCCTCGGCGTCGTAAGGGCCGCGGCGGTCGAACATCGCGGCGGGGCGAGGCATGGCGGCGCGGCGGGCGGCGGTGGCGGCCACGTCCACCGCCTCGCCGTCCTCGGTCAGCACCACGCCGTAGTCGTCGCGCGCCGAGGCCTCCGAGACGAAGCCGTCCAGCACGTCGCCCAGCACGTCCTCCGCCGGCCGGTCGCCCGGAAAGCCCCAGCCGCCGCCGCCGGGCGTGACGATGCGCAGCAGATCGCCCTTCTTCAGGCCCGAGCCGTCCGAGAGGGTCGGCAGCTCCCGCTCCTCCGGCGTCCCGGGATTGACGATGACCCGCCCGCCCCGGCCCGAAAGGCCGCCCGCCACGCCGAAGGCGGGATGGCGGCAGTTGTCGATGCGGATGCCCAGCGTCGCCGTGTCCGACAGCACGCGCACGTCGCGCACGATGCCGGCGCCGCCGCGGTAGCGCCCGGGACCGCCTGAATCGAGATGGACGCCGAAGGCCTCGATCTCCACGCCGAACTCCATCTCGGCGAACTCGATCGGATAGTTCTCCTGCGCGACGTAGTAGACGGCGTCGAGCCCGTCGGCGAAGCGGCGGGCCCCGAAGCCGACCGCCAGCCCCTCGATGCAGAGCCGCTCGGTCCCGTCCGCCATCCGCCCGCGCAGGTAGTAGAGCACGTAGACGCAGGAGGCGGCCGAGGCCTCGCCCCCCGTCGCCTGCGCCAGCACGCCGAAAAGCGCGGTCGTGACCCGGATCATGGTGTGCGAACGCAGGCCCAGCGGCGCGGGCGAGCGCGGCGAGACCAAGGTGCCGGGCCGGGTGATCACCTCGTCCACGGCGCGCAGGAAGCCGGCGTTCATGCCGATGGTCGGGTCCTGCATGGTCATCGCGAGCCCCAGCATGATGCGCGGCACCGAGGGGTCCATCAGGAAGTTGATCGGCCCGGTCGCCTGCCGGTCCGTCTCCGAGAAGTCGAGCGAGAGGCGCCCGCCGCGGTGCTCCATCGTCACGTCGACGAAGTAGTCGCGGTCCGTCACCGCGTCGGAGTCGATGCGGTCGCGAAACGACCAGCGCCCCTCGGGGATCTTCGCGGCCACCGCGTCGCGCACGGCGGTCTCGGTCTGGCGGATCATGGTCTCGAACGCCGCCTCCACCGCGGCGGCGCCGTGGCGCGCGGCGATCTCCTCCAGCCGCCGCTTGCCGAGGCGCACGGCGGCCATGATCGCCTCCAGATCGCCGGCGAGGTAGTCCGGGAACCGGGTGTTGCGGGTGAAGACCCGCCACAGCTCCTCGTTGCGCACGCCCGCGCGCTCCACCCGCGTCGGGGGGATCATCACGCCTTCCTGAAACGCCGAGGTCGCCGCGGGCGAGATCGAGCCGGGCACCGCGCCGCCGATGTCCCAGAGATGGCCCCAGGCTTCGGCGAAGGCGATCAGGCGCCCCTCCGCGAAGACCGGCGCGATGAACACCATGTCCGGAAAATGCGAGACCGCGCCGCGCGAGGCATAGGGCTCGTTGTACCAGAAGAGATCGCCGTCCTGCATCTCCTCGACCGGATAGAGATCGAGGATCGCGTCGACGAGATTGGAGGCGAGGGTCAGCGCGGTGGAGACCACCAGCTCGCCCGAGGGCGTCAGGTAGGCGGTGTAGAAGTCCTTCTTTTCGCGGATGAAGGGCGACATCGCGGTGCGCGCGATCAGCGCCTCCATCTCCTTGCGGGCGGCGTCGAGGCCGCCCTTCACCAGCTCGTGCACGAAGCGCCGGCGGGCGTCGGTCTCCGTCGCGGGGGTGTCCAGGGTCATGACGCGTCCTCGATCAGGAGCCCGCCGCGCGCGTCGACGCGCGCGGTCATGCCGGGAAGGATGACGGTGGTGCAGTCGAGCTGGTCGACGATGGCGGGGCCTTCGATCACGTGGTCGGCCAGCAGCGCGTCGCGCCGCCAGATCGGCGTCGGGCGCAGCGCGGCGCCGCCGTCGAGGGCGGCGGGGCGCTCGCCCGCCGGCTCCGGCCGACCCCGGCCGCGGGCGAGTTCCGGCGGGATCACCCGGTCGGCGACGCCCTCGGCGCGGACCCGCAGATTGAGGATCTCCACCGGCCCGTCCGGGTCGTTGAAGGTGTAGAGGCGGTGATGCAGCGCGTGGAAATCCGCCGTCGCCCGCGTCGCCGCCGCGGCGTCGAGCGGCCCGGCCGGGACCGCCACGGCGAGTTCCACGCCCTGCCCGGCATAGCGCATGTCCGCGGCGCGGGTGATCACGCGGCGATCCTCCGGCACGCCGTTGGCGTCGAGCCGCTCGCGGGCCTGCCGCTCCAGCCGGGCGAAGGCGGCGGCGAGCTCCTCCAGGTCCCAGGCGCCGGCCCGCTGCGGGCAGGTGGCGGCGAAGTCCGCGCGCAGGTCGGAGGCGAGCAGACCCATCGCGCAGAGCGCCCCCGGATGGCGCGGCACGTAAAGCGCCCGCGCGCCCAGCAGCCGCATCAGCGCCGCGCCGTGCACCGGCCCCGCCCCCCCGAAGGCGGCGAGGGCGAAGTCGGCCGGATCGAGCCCGCGCTCCACCGACATGACCTTGAGCGCGCCGGTCATGGTCTCGTCGACGATGGCGAGCAGGCCCAGCGCCGCCTCCTCCACGCTCGCGCCCAGCGGCTCGGCGAGATGCCCGGCCAGGGCCTTGCGCGCTAGGTCGGGGTGCAGCGGCGCCTCGCCGTCCAGCAGATGCGGCGGGATCCGGCCGAGCGTC
>DATFKM010000021.1:0-5675 GCA_035268645.1 Paracoccaceae bacterium
GTCGCCCGCATGACCGACGCCGGCGCCCGCGCCATCCTCGTCGGCGAGAGCCTGATGCGGCAGGCGGACGTGACCGCCGCGACGCGCGCCCTCCTCGCCCCGGCGGAGGCGGCATGAGCCTCACCCATTTCGACGAGAAGGGCGACGCCCGCATGGTCGACGTCTCGGACAAGGCCGAGACCGCCCGCACCGCCGTCGCCCGCGGCGCCGTCGAGATGGCGCCCGAGACGCTGGCGCTGGTGACCGAGGGCCGCGCGAAGAAGGGCGACGTCCTCGCCGTCGCGCGCCTCGCCGGGATCATGGGCGCCAAGCGCACGGCGGACCTGATCCCGCTCTGCCATCCGCTGCCCGTCTCCAAGGTCGCCGTCGATCTCCGCGCCGATCCCGCCGCGAACCGCGTCGAGATCGAGGCCGAGGTGCGCACCACCGGGCGCACCGGGGTCGAGATGGAGGCGCTGACGGCGGTGACGGTCGCGCAGCTCACCGTCTACGACATGCTCAAGGCCGTCGACCGCGGCATGCGCCTGACCGACACGCGCGTGGTGCTGAAGGAGGGCGGCAAGTCCGGCCGCTGGGAGGCGGAATGAGCCCGCCGGCCCGGCGATGAGCGGCCTTCTGCCGGTCCCCGAGGCGCTGGCGCGGATCCTGGCGCTGCTCGGCCCGGTCGGGACGGAGACCGTCTCGATCGAGTCGGCCGGGGGCCGGGTGCTGGCCGAGCCCGCCTCGGCCCGGCGCGCTCAGCCGCCCTTTCCGGCCTCCGCGATGGACGGCTGGGCGGCGCGCGCGGAGGATCTCATCCCCGGCGCGGTCCTGACCGAGATCGGCGAGGCGCAGGCCGGCCGGCGCTTCGCCGGCGCAGTCGGGCCGGGCGAGGCGGTGCGCATCTTCACCGGGGCCCCCGTGCCGCCGGGCGCCGACCGCATCCTGATCCAGGAGGACGCGGAGCGCCTCGGCGACGGCCGGATCCGGGTGGCGCCCGATCCCGACGTCGGCCCCCATGTGCGCCCCGCCGGAGGCGACTTCGCCGAGGGCGCGACGATGCCGGCGCCGAGGCGGTTGACGCCGGAGGACGTCGCGCTTCTTGCGGCATTCGACCTGGCGGAGGTGACGGTTCGCCGGCGCCCCGTCGTGGCGCTGATTCCGACCGGTGACGAACTCGTCGAGCCCGGCGAGGCGCGGAGCGAGGACCAGATCGTCAGCGCCAACAGCTACGGGCTCGCGGCGCTTCTGGCCGCGCACGGCGCGGCCCCGCGGCGTCTGCCGATCGCGCGCGACGAGCCCGACTCGCTCCGCGCGGCGCTGGAGGCGGCGCGCGGCGCCGACCTGATCGTCACGCTCGGCGGCGCCTCGGTCGGCGATCGCGACCTCGTGCGCGCCGTCGGGGGCGAGGCGGGGCTCGCGCTCGACTTCTACCGGATCGCGATGCGTCCCGGAAAGCCGCTGTTGGCCGGGCGGCTCGGCGGGACGCCGATGGTGGGGCTGCCGGGCAACCCGGTCTCGGCCATGGTCTGCGGACGCCTGTTCCTGCAACCGGCGGTCGACGCGCTGCTCGGCCTCCCGGCCGCCGCGCCGACGCGCCGGCGCGCCGTCCTCGCCCGCGCCATCGGCCCAACCGGCCCCCGCGAACACTACGCCCGCGCCCGCGTGGTCGATACGCCGGCGGACGGCCCGCCGGCCGTCGAGATCGCCTCCCGTCAGGATTCCAGCCTGCTCACGGTCCTGTCCGACGCCGACTGCCTCGCCGTGCTGCCCGCGGGCGCGGGGCCCTTGGACGCGGGCGCGATCGTGGAGATCATCCCGCTCCGCACGGATGACCGAGGCACGGAACGAGAACTGATTGACACAAAGCGTGAACGGAGGTAGAACGCTTTGCATCGAATTCGGGGCGAAGGCCCCGGCGCAGACGAGGGAGACGTCCGATGCTCACCAAGAAGCAGCTGGATCTGCTGCGCTTCATTCACGCGCGGGTTCAGGAGGAAGGGGTCTCCCCCTCCTTCGACGAGATGAAGGAGGCGCTGGATCTGCGCTCGAAATCGGGCATCCACCGCCTGATCACCGCGCTCGAGGAAAGGGGCTTCATCCGTCGCCTCGCGCATCGCGCGCGGGCGATCGAGGTCTTGCGCCTGCCCGAAGGGTCGGCTGAGGAGACCGGGGCCGAGACGGCGGGCTTCTCGCCCCGCGTGATCGAGGGCGGGCGCGGCGCCGCCGCCCCCCTGCCCCCGGGCATCGAGAGTTCGACGGTGCCCCTGATGGGCCGCATCGCAGCCGGCACGCCGATCACGGCGCTGCAGCACCGCGAGCGGGAGGTGGGCGTGCCCGCCACCATGCTCGGGCGGGGAACGGAGCACTACGCGCTCGAGGTCAAGGGCGACTCGATGATCGAGGCCGGCATCCACGACGGCGATCTCGTCGTGATCGAGCGGCGCGACGACGCCGATGACGGGGACATCGTCGTGGCGCTGGTGGAGGACGAGGAGGCGACGCTGAAGCGGCTCCGCCGCAAGGACGGTGCGATCCTGCTGGAGGCGGCCAATCCCGCTTATGAGACCCGGCGCTACCGACCCGAACAGGTCGCTGTCCAAGGTCGTCTCGTCGGGCTGATCCGCAGTTACTGAAATCTGCGAACGGAGGGCCCCGGGCGACCTTTTCGCCCTGGGGACGGGCACGCGGCCGGTGAGCGTCGCTCCGCTCGCTCCGGTGCCATGACCGCACGGCTTGCGGTTCCGGCGAGTGCGCAAGGCCGGACCGTGGTCTTGCGAGGACGCGGCCGATCGTTCGCGGAGACCGGCCGCCCGGCGTGAGCGCCGAAGGCGCCGCGCTTGGAGCGGCGCGTCATCCGGCGTCCTCGGACTCCACCCGGCCCCACAGACGACGCGCGGCCACGGGGCGGGAACCCTCGATCCGCACGCCGGCTCCGGCAGGTCTGACGGCGACGGCGCCGAGCCGTCGCAAGGCGTCCCGGTCGAGAAGGATGCAGGGGCCGCCCTCGACGTCCCGAGCGCCCCAGGCGATCACGACCGTGCGGGGCGAGCAGCGCCGCTTGACCCGCGGCGGGGGCGCGCCGCCGCGAAGCAGCGTCACCGCCCAGCCGTTGGAGAGCGTGGCCGTGCCGCGCCGGTCCTCCCGCTCCAGCCCCGGACGCAGGGCGGCCTCGTCCTGCGTCGCGAGGTCCCCGTCCCGCTCGAGCCAGCTGTCGGCGGCATAGCCGGCGCCGCTGGCCCGGTCGAGCGCACGGCCCGCCGGACCCTCGGCGCCGATCAGCGCCCCTTGCGGCGCCACGAGCACTTCGGGCCGGGTGTCCGCCAGCGACCAGTAGGCGAGCCCGCCCGCCATCGCCGCGATCCCGGCAAGCCGGATCGGCGTGCGCCAGAGCGCGAGCCAGAGGCCGCCGAAGGCGACGAGGGCGACCGCGCCGGCCGGCGCGGCCTCGAGCCCGCGCACGGCGCCGGGCAGCGCTGCCGCCCACTCGGCGATGCCGAGGATCACCGAAATGCCGAGCCCCATGGCCGAGAGCGGCAGGGCGTGCAGCCCGAGCGGCGCCAGCAGCGCCGAGAGCGCGCCGAACGGCGCCACCCAGAACGCCATCACCGGCACCGCCAACAGGTTGGCCGGCAGCCCGTAGGCGGTCATCCGATGGAAATGAGCCGCCGCGAAGGGCGCCGTCGCCAGTCCCGCGATCACCGAGGTCAGCGCCAGGCCGACGACATAGAGCAGGATCCTCCGAAGCCGGCCCCGCCGCTCGGACGGAAGCCGCAGCAACGCCGTCTCGTAGGCGGCGACCAGCGCGACCGTCGCGGCGAAACTCATCTGGAAGCCCGCGTTCAGCAGGCTCTCCGGGCGCCAGAGCAGGATCGCCAGCGCGGCCGCCGCAAGCGCGCGGAGCGAGATCGCCGGACGGTCGATCAGGACCGCGATCAGCGCCGCCGCGGCCATGACGAAGGCGCGCTGCGTCGCGACCGAGGCGCCGGAAAGCGCCAGATAGGCGGCCGCCGCCGTCAGCGCGGCGAGGGCCGCGATCTTCTTCGAGGAGACGCGCGAAGCCGCGCCGGGGAACAGCGCGAGCCCGTAGCGCACCGCACCGAAGATCAACGCCGCCAGCAGCCCCATGTGCAGTCCCGAGATCGCAAGGAGATGCGCGAGATTCGAATCACGCAGCGCCTGCAGCTCCTCCTGCCGGATCTCGGCCCGGCTGCCGGTCAGAATGGCCGCGGCGAAGGCGCCCTCGCGCCCCGGCAAGGCGGCGAGAATGCCGTCGGTGAGGTCGCCGCGCCAACGCGCCACGACGTCCTGCAGGCTTTCGGGGCCGAGCGGCGGGGCGGCCACGGCGGGACCGCGGGCGAAGCCGACCGCGCCCAGCCCCTCGAACCAGGCGTGGCGGCGGAAGTCGAAGCCGCCCGGCTCCACCGGCGCGCCGGGCGGGCCGAGTCGGGCGAAGACCGCGATGCGCTCGCCGACCGTGACGTCGCGGGCGAAGTCGCCCTCGAGGAGTGTGACGCGGACGCGGCGCGGCGTGTCGCCGGCCGGGAGCCCGTAGATCACCGGATCGACGAGTTCCACGCGTCGCCGGTCGGTGCGCGAGCGGGAGATCTCCGCGACGCGGCCCTCCACCGTGGCGTCGACGCGTTCGGCGAGGACCGGAGCCGCCGCGAGATGCGTGCGCGCGGCGGCCGCCGCGAAGCCGGCCGCCGCGAAGGCGACCGCGACCAGCAGAAGGTTGACGCGCCCGAGGCCGCGCAGCGCCGCCCAAGGCAGCAGCGCCGCCGGCAGCGCCACCGCCGCCGCCAACGCCCAGCCCGAGGGTTCCGACGGCAGCAGGAAATAGAGCTGGATGCCGAGGCCGAGACAGACCGGCAGCCACAACGGGAGGCGCCGGCGCTCCGCATCGAGCGCGCGCGCGAAGGCTGCGCGCACCGCCGCCGCGGTCCGCGTCGCCATGGGCGTCTCCGCCCGCTTGTCCTCGGTGTTCGCGGTTGCCATAACGGCGCCGCACCTTAGACGAAATCGGACCGTGATCCAGAGCATGACGACCCCCGACCGCCGGACCGACGAGACCGAGAGCGCGCCCGTCACGCGCTTCGCCCCCTCGCCCACCGGATTCCTGCATATCGGCGGGGCGCGCACGGCGTTGTTCAACTGGCTCTACGCGCGCGGTCGGGGCGGCAGGTTCCTGCTGCGGATCGAGGACACCGACCGCGCCCGGTCCACGCCCGAGGCGACGCAGGCGATCCTGGAGGGGCTGACCTGGCTCGGCCTCGACTGGGACGACGAGGCGGTGAGCCAGGCGGCGCGGCTCGAGGCGCACCGCATGACGGCCGAGGCGATGCTCGCCGCCGGCGCGGCCTATCGCTGCTGGTCGACGAAGGCGGAGATCGAGGCCTTCCGCGGGGCGGCGAAGGCCGCGGGCGAGCCGCCCCTGTTCCGCTCGCCCTGGCGCGACCGCGACGACGGCGACCCGGCGGAGCCGCACGTGATCCGCCTGAAGGCCCCGCGCGAGGGCGAGGTCACGGTGGACGACGCCGTGCAGGGCCGGGTGACCTGGCCGGCCGCGCAGATGGACGACCTGATCCTCCTGCGCTCCGACGGGACGCCGACCTACATGCTCGCGGTGGTGGCGGACGACCACGACATGGGCGTGACGCACGTCATCCGCGGCGACGACCACCTGACGAACGCCG
>DATFKM010000022.1:0-5036 GCA_035268645.1 Paracoccaceae bacterium
CAGGTCCGCGAGCAGCGCCAGCAGCGCGAGACCCGCGGCCGGCGCCACCTCCGCCGGCGTCAGGAACGGCTCGCGGTTCGCCGCGCTCTCCACCACGTAGGTCATCGAGACGGCGATCACGCCGACGGACACGCTCCACACCCGGTCGGACAGCCGGCCGGTATGCCTGTCGAGATTCGCGATCACCGTGGCCTTGTCGGGCATCGCCGGCCCTCTCCCGTCGCCGGAAGGATAGCCGCGCGGCGCCGGCCGCGGAAGCGCCGGCCTCAGACCGGCGCCGCGGTCGGGTCGTAGCGGTAGATCCAGTCGTTCAGCGCCGCCGCCCGCGCCGGCGCCAGCGCGCCGAAGGCGGCCAGCGCCCCGCCCTTGACCAGCCGCTCCGGCAGGCTGCGGGAGTGGTAGTTGCGCCCGGCCCGCGCCGCCGCCCGCGTCAGCCGGCGGGTGCGCGGCGCGCGCGCCGCCTCGTAGGCCGCGAGCCCCGCCTCGGGCGTGCGCCCGCGCAGCGCCCGCGCCAGCACCACCGCGTCCTCCAAGGCCATCGCGGCGCCCTGCGCCAGGAACGGCGTCGAGGGATGCGCCGCGTCGCCCAGCAGCGCGACGCGCCCGCGCCGCCAGCACGGCAGCGCGCGATGATCGTAAAGGCCCCAGATCTTCGGCGCCTCCGCCGCCGCGAGCAGGGCGTCCACCGCCGGGTCCCAGCCGCGGAAGGCCGCGCGCAGCGCCGCCGGATCGCCCGGATGCGACCAGCCCTCCCCGGCGGGCCCGGCGCGCTCCTCCACCGCCACCAGGTTCACCAGCGTCCGGTTCCGCAGCGGATACGTCACGACATGCCCGCGCGGCCCCATCCACAGCGTCGCCTGCGGAACCGACAGCGCCTCCGGCAGCCCCCGCGCCGGGACCAGCGCCCGCCACGCCCGGTTCCCCGACCAGGCCGGCGCCGATTCCCCCGCCACCGTCTCGCGCAGGGCCGAGCGCACGCCGTCCGCCGCGATCACCAGATCCGCCGCGAGCGCGCCGCGCGAGGTGCAGAGCGCCGCCCGCGGCCCCTCCGCGTCCACCCGGTCCGCCGTCTCGTCGAGCCGCATCGCCACGCCCGCGGCCTCCGCCGCCCGGCGCAGCGCGCCGTGCAGATCCGCCCGGTGGACGTGCAGATAGGGCGCCCCCCAGCGCGCCTCCGCCGCGGCGCCGAGCTCGAGCCGATAGACCCGCGCCCCGAGACCGGCGAGGCGCAGCTCGGCCGCCTCGGGACGGGAGGCCACGTCGCGCACCGCCGGCCCGACGCCGAGGGCGTCCACCGCCCGCATCGCGTTGGGCGATAGCTGGAGGCCGGCGCCGGCCTCGCCCAGCACGCGCGCGCGCTCGACGACCGAGACGGCGTGCCCGTCCCGCGCCAGCGCCAGCGACGCGGCGAGACCGCCGATCCCGGCCCCGACCACCACGATCTCCAGCGGCCCGGTCATCCCGCACGCCTCCTCGTCCGCCTGCGCCCGCGGCGACCCTCGCCCGCGGCGACGCGCGCGGCGAGCCGGCGGAACCGCGCAGGCGCCCCCTCAGGCGCCGGAATCGCCTCGCGCCTTCGCCAGGCGCCCACCGCGCGGTCGCGGCCGGGCCGCGGCGTCAGGCGCCGGTGAAGACCGGCTTCTCCTTGCGGAAGAAGGCGGCGATGGCGTTCTTCGCGTCCTCGGAGGTCGAACAGTCCGCCTGCAGCTCGGCCTCGAGCGCGTAGCTCTCCTCGAGGCTCTGCGTCGCCGCGGCGCGCAGGATCCGCTTGGCGTGGCGCAGGGTCCGCGGCGCGCCCTCGGCCAGTTGCGCCGCCCAGTCCAGCGCCGCCGCCCGGGCGGCCCCGGTCGGCACCACGCGGTTGACGATGCCCGCCGCGGCGCAGTCCGAGGCCGGCAGCTTCTCGGCCCCCACGATCGCCGCATAGGCGCGCTTGTAGCCGAGCGCCCGCAGCAGATGCCAATGGTTGCCGCCGTCCGGGATCAGGCCGATCGCCGCGAAGGCCTGATAGAGATACGCGTCCTCCTCCATCACCGCGAGATCGCAGCTCTGCGCGTAAGCCGCGCCGATGCCCGCGCAGGCGCCCTGGATCGCGGCCACGTAGGGCTTGTCGGAGGTCGCGACGGCGTCGAGCGAGGGCTTGAACACCGTCATCAGCTTCTCGGTCACGTCCGGCCCGAGCGAGGCGTCCGAAAGATCGGCCCCGGCCGAGAACGCCCGCCCCTCCCCCGCCAGCACCACCGCGCGGACGGAATCGTCGATCTCCACCTCCGTCATCGCCTCGGCGAGCTCCCGGCAGAGCTGGCCGTCGAAGGCGTTCAGCTTGTCGGGCCGGTTCATCGCGATCACGGCGACCTTGCCGTGGCGCTCGACCAGGACGGTCTCGTAGGTCTGGACGGCGGCGGACATGGGCTCGGCTCCTTGCAGGGGGTCAGGCGTCTCTGGGCTCGGCGACCACGCCGGCGGCGACCAGGTCGGCCACCGCCTCCGGCGACCGGCCGAGTTCGGCGAGGATGGCCGCGGTGTCCCCGCCGCGCCGGGCGAGCGGCGGCGGGGCGTCCGGCGCCGCCGTCCCGAAGCGCGGGGCGGGCGGGGTGTGGCGGAGGCCCTCGGCCTCCCGCGCGACGCGCCGGGCGGCCATGTGCGGATGCGCGGCCGCCTCGCGGTAGTCGAGCACGGGCGTCACGCAGGCGTCCGAGCCGTCGAAGACCGCGGCCCAGTCGTCGCGGGAACGTTCCGCGAACGCCGCCTCCAGCCGGGCGTGCTGCTCCGGCCAGCGGCTCCGGTCGTTCTGCGGACCGAAGGCTTCCGGGTCGATCTCCATCAGCCGCAGCATCTCGGCGAAGAACTGCGCCTCGATGCAGCCCACCGCCACGAATTTCCCGTCCTTGGTGGCGTAGCAGCGATAGAAAGGCGCTCCGCCGTCGAGCATGTTCGCGGATCGTTCCGGGCTCCAGCGTCCTGCGGCGTCGAGGGTGTGCAGGATCCCCCCCATCGAGACCACGGCGTCGCAGATCGCGGCGTCCACCACCTCGCCCACCCCGGTCGCCTTGGCGCGCAGCATCCCCGCCAGCACGCCGACCACGAGGAACAGGGAGCCCCCGCCGTAATCGCCGATCAGGTTCAGGGGCGGGGGCGGCGGCGCCTCCGGCCGGCCGATGGCGTTCAGGATCCCGGTGACGGAGATGTAGTTGATGTCGTGCCCGGCGGTCTTCGACCACGGCCCGTCCTGCCCCCAGCCGGTCATCCGCCCGTAGACCAGCGCGGGATTGCGCGCCAAGGCCTCGGACGGGCCGACGCCGAGCCGCTCCGTCACGCCGGGGCGGTAGCCCTCGATCAGCGCGTCGGCGCGCTCGATCAGGTCGAGCAGGATCGCCGCGCCCTCGGCCTGCCGGAGGTCGAGCGTGAGGGAGCGCTTGCCGCGCCGCTCGATCGCGACGTCCGTCTCCACCGGGCTGGGGCGCGGGCGGTCGATCACGATCACCTCCGCGCCCATGTCGGCCAGGAGCTGGCCCGCGTAGGGGCCGGGGCCGATCCCGGCCAGCTCGACGATGCGCAAGCCGGTCAGCGGCCGTGTCATGGGCGTCTCTCCTCCCCCTTCCGGGATCGCGCGTCCGCCTCTGCCGGGCGGCGTCACGGGCGCGAGCCAAGCCCCGCGGGCCGGCCGCGTCAAGCCTGTCGAGGCGCCGAGGCGCTTGCCTGACGCTACGGCGCACGCCATTACCTTGCCCATGCGGACGCGCCGCCCATGAACGTCCCCGGTCCACCGCCCGCGGCGGCGCCCGAGGCTCCCGCCGCCGTGACGGCGGCCGAAAGCCTGCGCTCGGCCGAGCGGCGCAGCCGCGAGCGGCTGGAGCGCGCCATCGACGCCGCCGCGATGGACCGGCTGCGCGTCATCGCCGTCGGCGTCTCCGTCGCGCTCGCGGCCATCGCCGTCGTCGTCGCGATCGTCACCGGCCTGCCGGACGCGCTCTACTACCACGCGCTGATGCTGCTCTTCAGCGCCTCGGTCTGGACGCAATACGCCCTCGCCAAGCGCTTCGGGCCGGTCCGCTGGCACCCCTTCGCCTTCGCCGCGCTGAACTTCACGCTGATGGCCTTCACCCTCGGCTGGCCGAACCCCTACGCCGAGATCGCGCAGCACCCCAACGCCGCGCAGCTGATGCTGCGTTTCGGCAATTTCGTCTACTTCTTCGTGCTGCTCGCCGCTCTGGCGCTCACCTTCTCGCCGGCGCTGGTGCTCTGGGGCGGCGTCTGCGGCGCGACGGCCTGGAGCCTGCTGCGCCTCTGGGTCGCGCTCCTGCCCGAGACCGAGGCCGAGATCGATCCCGAGGGCCAGGGCGACGTCATCTCGGCCGTGAACCGCTTCCTCGAGCCGGCGCACATGGACGTCGGCATCTGGCTGCAGGAGGTCGCGGCCCTCCTGATCACCGCCGGCCTGCTGGCGCTCGCCGTGCAGGGCTCGCGCGACCTCGTGATGCGCCAGGCGGCGCTGGAGCGCCGCGGCGCCGCCCTCGCCCGCTACGTCCCCGCCTCCGTGGCCGAACGCATGGCCGAAAGCGACGAGCCCTTCGTCGGGGACCGCGCGCCCCCCGCCGCCATCCTCTTCACCGACGTCGTCGGCTTCACCGGCTGGGCCGAGGAACGCCCGCCCGAGGAGGTCATGCGCCTGCTCCGCGGCGTCCACGCCCTCGTCGGGGAGGAGGTGTTCCGCACCGGCGGCGTCCTCGACAAGTTCATCGGCGACGGCGCGATGGCGACCTTCGGCGTCGCGCCCGGCCGCGTCGGGGAGGGCGTGCCCGACGCCGAAGCCGCCGCGTGCCGCGCCCTCGACTGCGCCCATGGCATCCTCGCCCGCGCCGCCGACTTCAACCTGGAGCGCGAGGAGCGCGGCGAGGACGTCGTGCGCCTCTCGGTCGGCGTGCATTTCGGCCCGGTCCTCGTCGGGGACGTCGGCGGCGCCGGGCGCATGGAGCTCTCGGTCGTCGGAGACACCGTCAACGTCGCGAGCCGGCTCGAGGCGCTGACGCGCCCGC
>DATFKM010000023.1:0-5671 GCA_035268645.1 Paracoccaceae bacterium
GTGGCCGGCGGGGCGCCCGCGCCGCGCGGCGGGGGGCGGGGCGTGTGGCGGGCGGGCGCGGGACGGCGGGCGGGGCGCGGCCGGGTCCGGGACCGCCCTCGGGATCGGCGCGCGTCGGGCGGGCCGGGCGCGAGGCGCGCCTCGGCGCGGCTCGGCGGGGCGAGCGGGGCTCGATGCCCCCGAGCCGCGCGCGCCCGGCCGGGACCGGGCGCTCGGCTCTGGCGCGGGGGCGGCGGGGCGCCCTAGGCTCCGCCCTCCGGATCGAGGCGCGAGAGGAGCCGACGCATGAGCCTGCCCGAGTTCGAGACCCTGACGCTGGAGCGCGACGGGCCGCTGACGGTGATGACCCTGAACCGGCCCGAGCGGCTGAACGCCTTCAGCGTGACCATGGCGCGCGAGCTGCTCGCCGCCTTCGACGCGCTCGACGCGGACCGCGGGACGCGGGCGGTGATCGTCACCGGCGCGGGCCGGGGGTTCTGCGCCGGCATGGATCTCGTGCCGACCGAGGAGACGGGGGGCAACGTCTTCGGGCTCGACGCCTCGGTGGACCTCGAGGGGCCGGAGTCGGCGCGGATCCGCGATCTCGGCGGGCAGGTCACGCTGCGGATCTTCCGGATGACGAAGCCCGTGGTGGCGGCGCTGAACGGCGTCGCGGTGGGCGTCGGCGCGACGATGACGCTGGCGATGGACGCGCGGGTGATCTCCACGAAGGCGCGGCTGGGGTTCGTGTTCGCGAAGATCGGGGTCTGCCTCGAGGCGTGCTCGAGCTGGTTCCTGCCGCGGCTGGTCGGCATGCAGACGGCGCTCGACTGGGCGATGTCGGGCGAGATCGTGGACGCCGAGGCGATGCGGAAGGCGGGCTATGCGGCGGAGGTCGCCGAGCCCGAGGCGCTGCTGGCGACGGCGAAGGCGCGGGCGCTGCGGTACGTCGAGGGGACCTCGCCGGTTTCGGTCGCCGTCAACCGGCAGATGCTGTGGCGGATGGCGGGCGCGGCGCATCCGATGGAGGCGCACCGGCTCGACAGCCGGGTGATGGTGGCGCTCTCGCAGGCGGACGGACACGAGGGGGTGACGGCCTTCGCCGAGAAGCGCGCCCCGGTCTTCGCCGACGCGCCGCCGGAGGATCTGCCGGAGGTGTTCGACTGGCGGGCCGAGCCGCCTTGGCGCTGAGCGCGGCGGGGCCCGACTGGGCGGCGTTCCGGGCCGGCTTTCCGGCGCTGGCGGGGGACGTCGTCCACGCCTCCACCGCGGGGGGCGGGCCGGTCTCCTCGCGCGCGGCGGCGGCGGCGCGGCGCTACTTCGACGAGGCGGAGGCGGAGGGCGACGCGCCCTGGGGGCGCTGGCTGGAGCGGGTCGACGGCGTGCGGGCGGAGGCGGCGGCGCTGATCGGCGCGGAGGCCGGGGACGTGGCGTTCCTCGGCTCGGCCTCGGTGGCGCTGAACGCCGCGGCGGCGCTCTTGGCGCCGGGAGACCGGGTGGTGACCGTCGACGGGGAGTTCCCCTCGGTCACGCTGCCCTTCGTGGCGCGCGGCTGCCGGGTGGAGGCCGCGCCGCTCGGCCCGCGCGGCGCGCCGGATCTCGAGGCGCTGGCCGAGACGCTGTCGCGCGGCGCCGCGGCGGTGGCGGTCTCCCACGTCCAGTTCCGCACCGGGCGGCGGCTGGACCTCGCCGCGCTCGGGCGGATGGCGCGGGCGGCGGGCGCGCTCCTGATCGTCGACGCGACGCAGAGCCTCGGGGCGCAGCGCATCGACGCGCCGGGCTGGGGGATCTCGGTGCTGGCCGCGAGCCATTACAAGTGGCTCTGCGCAGGCTACGGGGCGGGGACGGCGTATCTGGCGCCGGAGCTTCGGCGCCGGCCCTCGCCGGTGATGGGCTGGCGCTCGGCCGAGGAGCCCTATGCCCTCGAGCCCTTCGCGGCGCGGCCGGCGGCGACGGCGGTGCGCCTCGAGATGGGGCATCCGCCCTTCGCGCCGATCTTCGCGCTCGGCGGCGCGCTGGCGCATCTGGCGAAGACCGTCGGGGGCGGCGAGGGCCCGGAGGCGGCGGCGCGCGGGGTCGCGGCGGTGGAGGCGCGGATCCTGACGCTGGGCGAGGCGCTGCGCGCGCGGCTCGCGGCGCTGGACGGGCCGCAGCCGCTGGCGGCGGCGGAGGAGGGCGGCATCGCGGTGTTCCCCTCCGCCGATCCCGCGGGGACGAAGGCGCGGCTGTCGGCGGCCGGGGTCTCGGCCAGCGCCAGCGCCGGGCATGTCCGGCTGTCGCTGCACGCCTTCCTGCGCGAGGACGAGGCGGCGCGGGCGGGCGAGGCGCTGGTCGCGGCGCTCGCTTGACGTCTGCGCCATGACAGGCGCGGCGCGGCTCCGGGTGAGGCGCCGCGGCGGCGACCGTTCGGCGGGAGCCGCGAGGCCGCGGCTTCGCCCGAGAGACCGCGATCCGCCCGGTCGCCGGCGTCGCCTCGCGGGCCGTTCGGCCCCGAGGCTGGACGGGTTTCGCTCGCCTCCGCTCGGTGCGCGCCGTGACGCGAGGACCGGTTCCCGAGGGCCGCGCTTCCGGAAGGTGGCGGAGGCGCGCCGCCGCCGTGGGCTGTCTTCGCCGCGACGCCGTCCGTTCGCGCGACCTCGCCGTGCGCCGCGGCGCCTGCGGCGGATCCATGCATCGCCCCTGATCGGCGGGAAGGACCGCCGCCGGTCCCGGCGCGGGGCGCGGCGGCCGGGCCGCGGGCGCTCAGCCCATCTCGGCGCGCGCGGCGCGGGCCTCGGCGGCCGAGAGCGCCTTGCGCAGGGCCGCGTTCTCGGCTGCGAGCAGCTCGGCGTCGCCGCCGGCGTCGGCCGGGGCCGCCTCGGTCGCGTGATCGGCGGCAGGCGCGCTCTCGGCTTCGCGCAGCGCCGTCTCGGCCGCGGCCTTGGCGCGGCGCGCCTCCTCCAGCCGGCGCTCGAGTTCCGCCGTGCGGTCCTCGGCGCCCGCCGCCGGCTTCGGGGCGGTCATTCGACCGGCGACGACGCCGACCACGAGGCCGATCACGCCGAGCAGGATGTCCATGGGGCACGCCTCCCTGTTGCGGGGCCGCTGTCGCCCCATGCGGGCGAGTTAATCAGGCAAGGCGCTCCCGTTCCAGCGCTTTGCGCCCGCGCCGTGCGCCGAGGGGCCTGCGTCGGTCCCGGAGGACGCGACGCCGCGGCGCCGAGAGCGCGCCTGCCGCGGACGGTCCGGACGGGACGGGACGGCGGCCCCCGAGCCCGCCCGTCCTGCGCCGCGGCGGGAGGCCGGTCGCGCCGGATTGCGCGGGGAGGCGATGCGCGCGCGGCCGCGGCGAGGTTCCGGCGGTCGCCGCCGGGCGCCCCTCGCGCCGCGCCTCGGCGCGGGGCGGCGGGGCGAGCGGGGCTCGATGCCCCCGAGCCCCGCACCCCCGGCGGGGCCGGGCGGGCCGGGATCAGTCGAGCTCGGCGGCGAAGTCCCGGCCGAGATGCCTCTCGATGAAGCGGCGGTGCGGCTCGGAGCGCTCGCGGATCGTCTCGACGAACCAGTCGGGCAGCGGCGCCTTCGGCGTCCGGTTCACCTGGTCGGTCAGCTTCGGCCAGTCCTCGAACGGATCGAGGCCGAGCAGCGCCTCGACCTCCGCCAGGAAGCCGCGCGGGTCGCGCTTGAGGCGGCCGAAGGGGAGGTAGAGCAGCGTCTCGCCCGGCGTCCAGCGCGCCTCCCAGCGTGCGACGTAGTCGGCGTAGTCGCCGCGGTCGGGCGCCTCGGTCTCGAGCCATGCGCGGGCCAGGCGTTCGACGCCCGCGGCGTCGTCGGGCGCGATCCCGCGGCGGGCGAGGTGCATGCGGAAGCCGGAGAGGTTGCGGTCGGCCGGATCGCGCAGGATCCAGACGATCCGCGCCTCGGGACAGCTGCGACGCACGTCCTCGACGCCCTCTTCGGGCAGCGTCGAATAACGGGGCGTGTATTCGCCGGCGGCCTTGTCCAGCGGCGCCAGGGCGAACACGGCCTCGTACCATTCCTCGGTGAAGATCCGCTCGGGGTCGTTGAGGCCGCGCAGATGCCTGACGAGGCGCGGGCGGTTGCCGAGCGCCTTGGCCGCCTTCATGGCGACGCGCAGGTGCTGCATGGTCCGCTCGCGCCGGCGCTCGATGCTGTCGCCCTTGAGGTGGCGCGCCACGAAATGGTGCAGTTCCTTGCGGTAGGGCGACCACACCTGCGGGTGCGCGGAGAGGTTGGCGGCGAGCCAGCTGGTGCCGGCCTTCTGCGCGCCGATGCAGAGGAAGTCGGGGCGGCGGCGCTCGCGCCGCTGCTGCCGGGCCGTGGGAGGATAGGGCATGGCGGGCTCCGTCGTCTCCTGCGCGGCGGGGTCTTAGCGGGCGCGCGCGGCCTTGGCGAGGGCGTCGAGGCGATCGGCGGCGGCGGCGAGGGAGATCGGCGCGCGGCTCTCGGGGTCGAACCAGCGGCAGTAGTCGGCGAAGGCGGCGGCGACGAGGGCCTCGAGCGGGACCGGCCGGCGGCGCGCGGGGGTCGGCGCGCGGTCCTCGGTCAGGCCCCAGCCGGCGTAGAAGGCGGCGCCGTGGCAGGTGACGGGGACGCCGTGGATCAGCGCCTCGAAGCCGAGCAGCGAGCAGACGGCGTGGACGCGGCCGACGCGGGCGAGGAGGTCCTTCGGGCGCACGCGCTCCGAGAGGCGGATCAGACGGCCGGCGCGGGCGGCTTCGTCGAGCGCGGGGTGGCGCCCGGCGGCCTCGGCGAGGGCGGCGTCGGAGAAATGCCCGGCGCGGCGGCCGGCGCGGGTCTCGGGATGGGTCTTCAGGATCAGGCGCGCCTCCGGGTGGGCCTCGGCGGCGTGGGCCAGCATGGCGGCGAAGCTGTCGGCCGTGGCCCCGGCGCCGGCGAGCGAGGCGTCGCCGGCGGTCTGGTCGACGATCAGCACGTTGCGCGCGGGGTCGGAGTGGAGGGGGTCGAGCGCCTCCGGCGGCGCGTCGAACAGGGCGTATTTCGTGAGCCCGAGCGACCGGAGGGCGTGCAGCGCGGGCGCGGCGTCGCGGGCGGCGGCGGCGGGGTCGGCGGCGCGCGCGCGGATCATCGCCTCGAGGTCGGAGGGGCGGGCGGCGTCGTAGTAGATGCCGGTGCGGTCGAGCACCAGCGAGAGGGGCGGCTCCGCGCCGCCCGGGCGGAGCGAGCGCAGAAAGCCGTCCTCCGCCGACCAGTAGGGCACGCCCGCGGCGCGGGCGGCGGCTCGGGCGCGCGCGGTGGTGGGCTTGAGGCCCCAGCCGCAGACCGCGGCGAGCCCCCGGGCGGAGCGGAAGCGGCGCACCGGGGTCAGGCCGGTGAGCCGGGCGAGATCCGCGCGCCGCGCCCAGAGGCCGGAGGTGAAGAGCCCGACGCGCCAGGGCCCGAGGGCGGCGGCGCTCATCGTGCCGGCCGGGGGCGGGGGGCCGGGCGCCGGTCGGCGTCGGCGCTGCGGCGGGAGGCCGGCGGCGCCGCGGGCGCTCCGCCGTGCGGCGGCGCGTCGGAGGGGCTGGGGGGGGTCCGCGGCGAGGCGGGCGCGACGACGCCGTACGGGGCGCGGCGGATCGCCTCGTCCGGGGACGTCGCCGGCCGGGCGAGGGCGCGGCGGCGGGGCCGGGCGCCGTCGAGCCGCGCCTTGCGCGGCTCGGCGCGGCGAGGGGGGTCGATCCCCCCGAGCCGC
>DATFKM010000024.1:0-2089 GCA_035268645.1 Paracoccaceae bacterium
GGTCAGGTCGGGGTCGATCCAGCGCGCGGGGGCGCCGTAGACCGGCTCGGAGGCGTCCTCGCCGGGCGGCGCGTCGTCGGGCCGGTCGCCGAGCAGGACGAGGCTGCGCCCTGAGCGCAGGACCGCGCGCGTCGCCTCCACGCCCTGGATGCGGATGGCATAGGTTCCGGACGGGAGCGCGGGATCGTCGGTCAGGCGGATCTCCGGCAGGACGATGCCATAGGTCTCGGCCACATGGGCGCGCATGTTGGCGATGCGGGCGCCGAGGCCGGTGGCCTCGTCCATCACCTCGGGCACGATGTCGGGCGCGAACTGGAGGTGGATCTCGTCGAGGTCGAGCACGTCGCCGAGCGGGCGGTCGCGGGGCGCGTCCTCGGCCTTCGGCGGGGGCGCGGCGGCGGCGGCCGCGCGCTCGGCCTCGGCCTTGTGGGAGAGCCAGGCGGCGGCGGCGAGGAGCCCGGCGGCGCCGAGGAAGGGCACGAGCGGCAGGCCGGGCGCGAGCGCGAACAGCGCCATCAGCGCCGCCACCGTGCCGAGGGCGCGCGGAAAGCCGCCGAGCTGGGAGAGGAGCGCGCGGTCGGCCGAGCCGAGCAGCCCGCCCTTGGCGAGCAGGAGCGCCGTCGCGATCGAGATGATGACGGCGGGGATCTGGCTGACGAGGCCGTCGCCGACGGTGAGGATCGCGTAGGTGACGAAGGCCTCGGTGAAGGGCATGTCGTGGATCACCACGCCGACGCCGAGGCCCATCAGCAGGTTCAGGAGCGTGATCAGCAGCCCCGCGACCGCGTCGCCCTTCACGAATTTGGAGGCGCCGTCGAGCGAACCGAAGAAGGAGGTCTCCTCCTGCTCCTTCTCGCGGCGGGCGCGCGCCTCCTCGTGGCTCAGCGCCCCGGCGGCCATGTCCGAATCGATGGCGAGCTGCTTGCCCGGCATGGCGTCGAGCGCGAAGCGGGCGCCGACCTCGGCCATGCGCCCGGCGCCCTTGGTGATGACGATGAAGTTGACGATCAGCAGGACGCCGAAGACGACGAGGCCGAGCGTGACCGAGCCGCCCATGATGAACATGGCGAAGCCCTCGATCACCTGGCCGGCGGCGCCGGTGCCCTCGTGCCCCTGTCCGATGATGAGCTTGGTGGAGGCGACGTTGAGGCTGAGGCGCAGCATCAGCGAGGCGAGAAGGATCGTGGGGAAGGCGGAGAAGTCGAGCGGCTTCTCGATGAAGAGGGTGTTGGTGAAGATCAGGATGGCGAGGCCGAAGGAGACCGCGAGCCCGGCGTCGAGCGCCCAGGACGGCATCGGCAGGATCATCATGGAGATGACCGCCATCAGCGCCAGCGCCAGCATTACGGTGGGCTGGTAGAGCGTCTTGACGTCGAGCGTGCCGATCATCGCGGGGGCTCCGCCGGTCGGGCTTCGACGAGCAGCGGCGCAGCGCTGCGGGCGAGGAGGCCGCCGGCGGAGCGCGTGAGGAGCGGCGCGGCGCGGTGCGGCGCGCCCCCGCGGCGGGGGCCGAGGAGCAGGGCGAGCGAGACGCCGCCCGCCGGCGCGTCGAAGGCGGAGACCGGCGGGCGCGGGCCGCTCGCGAGCGGCGCCGGCGGCGCGCCCCCCGGGGCGGGGGCCGCGGCGAGGTCGAGGCCGTCGAGCCGGGCGGCGATCTCGGCCACGCGCATGCGGTAGCGGCGCGCGAGCTCGGGTGTGCGGGAATGGTAGCGGCCGGCGGCGGTCTCCCAGTCGCCCGCCTCGGCGTGCAGGGCGCGCAGGAAGCGGGCGGCGTAGCGGGCGTTCGCCTCCGGATCGAGCATCGCCTCGAGGCTGTCGAAATGCTCGCCGTGCCAGAGGTGGTTCACCTGGAAGCAGCCGAGATCGAAGCTTCGGGCGCCGGCCGCCTGACGCCCGCGCACCCAGGCGAGGAGTTCGCCGGGCGAGTCGAACCAGCGGCCCTCGCCCTCCATGTTGACGGTCCATGGCCAGGGTTCCATCCGCCCCGCATGCACGCGCCCGGTCTCCGTCCGGGTGATCGCGCGCAGAACCGCAAGCGGCACGTCATGCGCCCGCGCCGCGCGTTCGGCGGCCCGGTCGCACAGATGCG
>DATFKM010000025.1:0-4404 GCA_035268645.1 Paracoccaceae bacterium
CTGACCCCAGCGACCATCCCGCTCCGCGCCTCCCCGCGCCTCGTCGTCACGCCCGCCCCGCGGGCGCGCCTCTCGATCCGCCGCACCCGCGGCGCGTCATGGCCGACCATAGGCCGACCCGCGCGCCCGCGTCGACATCCTATGGCGGCCTTATCGTCATGGATCGCGTCGGCCGGCCGCTCCGGACGTCGGCGCGCCGCTCGACGCCGCCCGCTCGGGCGCGGCCGCGCCCGGTCCCCGCCCGGTCCCCGCCCGGCGTGGACGAAGCCGCCGCGGCGGCGTAGCGTCCCGCCCGGCGCAAGGGAGGGCGCCCGCCGCATGACCCACACCGACGCCTCGCGTCCGCTCCTGCGGGACGCGGGTTACGCCCGAATCTGGCTGGTCGGCCTCGCCACCGGCGTCGTGCGCTGGCTCGAGATGCTCGCCCTCGGCGTCCTCGCCTACGACCTCACCGGCTCGCCGGCGCTGACGGCGCTGCTGGTGATGCTGCGCTTCCTGCCGCTGGCGCTGTTCGGGCTGCTGCTCGGCGCGCTCGCGGATCTCGTTTCGCCGCAGCGGCTGATGACCTGGAGCCTCGCCGTCATGGCGCTGGTCTCGGCCGTCATGTTCGCCCTGTTCCGGTTCGGCGAACCCACCTACGCCCATGTCTGCGCGGCGGTGCTGCTCTCGGGCGTGTTCTGGGCCGGGGACCTGCCGGTCCGCCGCAAGATCATGGCCGACCTCGTCGGCGCCGGGGCTCTGACGCGCGCCATGGCCGTCGACGGCGCCGCCTCGAACGGCACCCGCGCCCTCGGACCCGTGGCCGGCGGCGCGCTCTACCAGCTCGTCGGCACCGACGGCGTCTTCGCCCTCTCCACCCTGCTCTACCTCGCCGCGCTCGCCGCCGCCGCCGGCCTGCCGGCGCCCGCCCGCGCCCCGGCCGCGACGGCGGAGCGCATCGCCGCACGGCTTCTCGGCCCGCTCCGCGGCGCCGTCTCCGCCGCGCGCCACGCGATCGGGGACCCGGACGCGCGGCGCATCCTCGCCGTCACCATCGTGTTCAACATCTGGGGCTTTCCGATGCTGGCGATGGTGCCCGTCCTCGGGCGCGATCCGCTGGAGCTTTCGGCCTCCGCCGTCGGCGGCCTCACCTCGCTCGAAGGGCTGTTCGCCTTCCTCGGCTCGGTGGTCCTGGCGCGCGTCGCACGGCCCTCGCCGGGCGCCGGGCGGCGGCTCTACTTCCTCGCGGTGGCGCTGCATCTGGCCATGGTCGGTCTGATCGGGCTCGTCGGCGGGGTCGGCGGCCTCGCCTTCGGGCTGGCCGTGGCCGGCGGCGCGGCCGCGGCCTTCTCCACCATGCAGAGCACGCTGATCTGGCTGGTGGCCCCGCCGGAGATGCGCGGACGCTATCTCGGGCTGATGACGCTCTGCATCGGGGCCGGGGTGCTCGGCTTCGCCAACATCGGCCTCACCGCAGAATGGCTCGGCGCGGCGGACGCGCTGAAGCTCTCGTCCCTTCAGGGGCTGCTGGCGCTGGCCCTGATCGCGCGCGGCTGGCGCGCGCTCCGCGACTGAGGAATCGATTGCCGCGGCGCTGAACGCGCGGCAATCTGGATGAACGCCCCGGAGCGACGGTGGACGCTACGCTACACGCGAAACCCTGTCGCCGTTTCGCCCGCCGCTCCGGGGCAACGCCACCGATGCCTGATTCATAGCATTCATGTTTAGTTAAGAAATTCCCCCGAAACGGTGAGGGGGCGGCCGCCAACCCATTGTTCTCAATGCATCCGATGTTTCGAAGCGTCGCGAATCAGGGTTCGACGAACGAAACGGCAGCCCCCTGAAGCCCGAATCGGAGCCGAAACGCGCCCAAGGCGGCCCGGCCCTTCCCGCCCGCCGAGCCGTGCCTCGCGGACCGGCCGAAGAAGGCCGGAACCGAACCGCCGCCGCGACGGTCTGCCGACAGGGTCTCCGGATCGACGAAGGCCGAGGGGCGTCGCGGCCCGGAGCGCACGCCGCTCGGCCTCGGCCGCGCTCGCCGGATCCCGACGCGCCACCGCGAGCGGCGGACACGGAGGATCCGGTCCCGACGAAGGATGCCCCGTTTCCGGAAGGGCGGCGTGGTGGAGGGGGCTGGATTCGAACCAGCGTAGGGTTTCCCCGACGGATTTACAGTCCGTTGCATTTGACCGCTCTGCCACCCCTCCACGGGCGCCGAGCGCGCCGCCCGCCGGGCGACGCCGGAGCGCCGTCTAGACCGCGGCGCGGAAGAGGTCAACCGCCCGACGTCGCCGCGCTTGCGCCCCCGGCCGCCGGGCCCTATCGCCGGCGGCATGACCCGCTCCGCCCCCCGACCGCCGCGCCGTCCCGCCGCCCATGACCGGGGCGAGGGGCCGCCCGTCGTCTGGCTCTTCGGCCTGCACGCGGTGCGCGACGCCCTCCTCAACCCCGCCCGCGTCAAGCGCCGGCTGATCCTGACCCTCAACGCCGCCAACCGCCTCGGCGAGGACGCCCTCGCCGCCGCCGAATCCGCCGGCCTCACGCCCGAGACCGCCGATCCCCGCCGCTTCCCCGCCCCGATCGACCCGCAATCGGTCCACCAGGGCGCCGCGCTCGAGGCCGCGCCCCTCGACTGGGGGCCGGTCGAGGAGGCCTGCGCGCCGCGGAGCCCGCAGGACCTCGTCGTCCTGCTCGACCGCGTGACCGACCCCCACAACGTCGGCGCGGTCCTGCGCTCGGCCGAGGTCTTCGGCGCCCGCGCCGTGATCGCCCCCTTCCGCCACTCGGCGCCGGAGACCGGGGCCCTCGCCAAGACCGCCTCCGGCGCGCTCGAGCGTCAGCCCTATCTGCGCGTGCGCAACCTCGCCGCGGCGATGGAGACGCTGAAGGACCTCGGCTACGCGATCGTCGGCCTCGACGGCGCCGCCCCGCGCCCGCTGGCCGAGACGCTCGGCGCCCAGCCCCCCGGCCCCGTCGCCCTCGCCCTCGGCGCGGAGGGGCCGGGCCTGCGCGAGCGCACGCGCGAGACCTGCGACGCCCTCGCCGCGATCCCCTCGGCCACGGCCTTCGCCTCGCTCAACGTCTCCAACGCCGCCGCCGTGGCGCTCTACGCGGCACGCCTCGCGCGCCCGCCCGCCTGACGCCCCTCCCCCTGACGCAAGGTCACGAAACCGCGCGCCCCCCTCCCGCGCCGCGCCGCGCCGTGGCATGGCATCCGCATCACGCCCAGGGGAGATCCGCCATGCGCCCGACCCGACGACACCTGCTCGCCCTCGCCCCCGCCGTCCTGCTCGCCGCCGCCCTGCCCGCCCGCGCGGCCGGGGATCCGGTCTACAGCGACTGGTTCGGCCTCGCGATCCGCGGCTACGACCCCGTCGCCTACTTCACCGAAGAGCGCCCCGTCGAAGGCGACCGCGCGCACTCGCTCGAATGGAAAGGCGCCACCTGGCGCTTCGCCAGCGCCGAGCACAGGGCGATGTTCGAGGCGGACCCCGAGGCCTACGCCCCGCAATACGGCGGCTACTGCGCCTATGCCGTGGCGCAGGGCGGCACCGCCTCCGTCGACCCCGAACAGTGGCGCATCGTCGACGGCAAGCTCTACCTCAACTACGACGCCTCGGTGCAGGAGCGCTGGCTCGCCGACATCCCCGGTCACATCTCCAAGGCCGACGCCAACTGGCCCGGCGTGCTGGAATGAACACGGGGCGCCCCTTCAAAACGTCATGTCGGGGGCGCATATCTGGAGTGAGGCGCAGCGTCCACGGACGTGCCGCGTCTCGATCACTCACTGTCCCTCGTTCCGACTTGGCGTCCGCGGCTTCCGCGGGCGCCCTTTTCCGAGAACCCGCATCCGGCTAGGCTGATCGCATGATCGAGACCCGCTCGCCCGGCCCCGAGGGCCTCCGCCGCATCCTGAGCCGCGTCAGGACGATCGCCGCCGTCGGCGTCTCGCCCAACCCGGTGCGCCCGTCCAACTATGTCGGGCGCTACCTGGCGCTGAAGGGCTTCCGTGTGATTCCCGTGAACCCGGCGCAGGCGGGCAAGGTCCTCTTCGGCGTCGAGACCGTGGCCAGCCTCGCCGAGATCCCGCGCGCGGAGGACCCGATCCGGATGGTCGACGTCTTCCGCCGGTCCTCGGAGGCCGGGCGCGTCGTCGACGAGGCGCTGGAGCATCTGCTCGACCGCGGGCTCGAGGTGATCTGGATGCAGATCGGCGTCCGCCACGCCGAGGCGGCGGCCCGGGCCGAAGCCCGCGGCGTCACCGTGATCCAGAACCGCTGCCCGAAGATCGAGTACCAGCGCCTCTTCGGCGAGCTGCGCATGGGCGGCTTCGCCACCGGCGTGATCTCCTCCAAGCTCTGAGCGGCGTCAGGCGCCCTCCGCCGCCCGCTCGCGCCGCTTGAGCGTCTCCATCAGCGCGAAGGC